>JAHAYB010000207.1 GCA_018384835.1 Comamonas sp. | reverse complement strand
ATGGGAAAGCGGATGCCTAGCTTGTCCATCCAGGGGGCAATAGCGGCCATAGGGGTGCTCCTTTCAGTTAGCAGTTGCCGAGTGTGCAGCGTCCTGCCTTGTAACACGCTGCCCCACGCCAATCAGCAGCGCCGCCGCCAATAAGCACACACTGCCTATGGCAAATAGCGGGAGATACGTGCCGCCATAGGCATACAAAGCCGCCAAGCTATAGCCGCTAATGGCCTGCGCCAGGGCAAACGTAGCCGTGGCATAGCCCCACATGCGCCGGTGCGCCGCCACGCCCACCAGGAACATCACATAGCCCGAGGCCATGGACACCACCGCTGGCGTAAGCGCCCCCATGGCAAAGCTCGACAGGCTGTGCAGCGCCCAGTGGTTGCCCAGCACCGGCAGCAGGGGCAGCGCCACCACACCAGTCTTGAGCAGCAGCGCCGTGCCCATGCTGCGCCCCCAGCCCCAGCGCGGTGCAACCACAGCCACCAACGCTGGCCCCAGCATCGCCCCCACGCCAAACAGCGCCCATTGCACAGAGGTATAGGCCGTGCTCAAGCCCAGCTCTCGCCCCAGGTAATCCACCCAGAATACGGTGTGGGGCACATAGCCAAAGCCGTCCAAGGCATAGGCCAGCAGCAGCAACACCACCGCCCCCGTCCAGAGCTTTTGCGGGGCGGGCAAGGATGAGGAGGATGGCGCTTGCGCCACCACCACGGGCGGGCTAGGCAAGCAGTCTGGGCGGCTGCTGTATTGCCCGGCCAGCGCTGCCAGCGCGGACAAGCCCGCCAGCGCCAGCCACAGCCAGCCCAAGCCCCAATCCAGCAGCAGGGGAATCACCGTGGCCGACAGCAGCGCCCCCGCCCCCACGCCGCAAAACATCAGCGGCCCCAGCACCGCCCGGCGCTCAGGCGCGGCGGCGGCCATGGCAACCGATGGCCCCAGCACCATCAGCATTGCCCCGCACACGCCTGCCACAAAGCGCCAACTGGCCAGCACCCAAGGCGCTTGCGGCCAACTGCTGGCGGCAAAGCTGAGCACCGTTGCCCACCAGCACAGCAGCAAGGTGGTACGCGCCCCCAAGCGCTGTGCTGCTGTGGCCGCCGTCAGCGCCCCCAGCAAATAGCCCAGCAGATTGGTTGCCCCCAAAAACGCCGCCTGCTCGCCCGAGAGCCAGCCCGACAGCACCATTTGCGGCATCAGCGCCGTATAGGCAAAACGCGCCAGCCCCGTGCCGCTGAAGGTGGCCATAAAGCCCACCATAAGAATATGCGCCGTGGTGCGCTGTGCAGAGAAAGAGGTGGTCACAAAGCAAAAAGGCAGCCATGCCGTCAAAACGAACAAGGCTGCCATTGTGGCTGCTGTGGGGGGGGGAGGCAGAGGAGGAGGGCAAAGCGCGACATAATTGTGTCGTGCCCTGTCGTGCTTGCGCGACATAGAAGGGCAAAGCGCGACAGACATATCATGAGGAACTAGAACCGATGCAAAACACCACAAGGCCCCTTGAAGAATTCCAACTGATTGAATCCATCGTCGCAGCGCATCCCGGCGGTATTGGTATTGCAGGCATTGAGGCGCAGATGCTCCAGCGTACAGGCGGCAAGCTGCACCGCCGCACACTCCAGCGCCGTCTGCAAAAACTCATTCATGCCCAGCGTTTAACGAGCGAGGGTGAAAGCATCGCCTTGGTTTACAAGCTCACCTGTGCCAGTGGCGCACCGGCCAGTGGTTCTGTCGGCTTGCCCTCTGCGGTCGTGCCCGAGGGGGTGTTGTACGTTCCCGTATCACCCGAAGGGGTCGTGGTGCGTGACCAGGTTCGGCAGCCGCTGATGCATCGTCGCCCTATTGGCTATCAGCATGATTTTCTCCAGGCGTATCAACCGGGGGAAACTTTTTATCTGCCCCAGTCCTTGCGACAGCAGTTGCATGAGATGGGGCGCACCTCCGCCAGTGCGCGGCCTGCAGGCACTTACGCCCGCGATATTCTGGGGCGCTTGATGGTGGATTTATCCTGGGCCTCGTCCAAACTAGAAGGCAATACCTACAGCCGTTTGGACACCAAAAACCTGATTGAGTTTGGCCAAGCAGCCCACGGGAAAGACGCTATCGAAACGCAGATGATTCTGAACCACAAAGCCGCCATTGAAATGCTGATTGAAGGGGTTGATGAAGTGGGCTTGGATGCGTTCACCTTCAAAAATCTGCACGCCGTGCTTTCCCAAGACCTGATGCGTGATCCACAAGCCTGTGGTCGCCTGCGCCGTCGGCCAGTGGACATCTCCGGCACGGTGTTCCATCCGTTGGCGCTGCCGCAGGTGATAGAAGACAGTTTTACTCTGCTACTCAATAAGGCCGCTGCTATTCCTGACCCATTTGAACAAGCCTTTTTTCTGATGGTGCAGTTGCCCTATCTGCAACCATTTGAAGATGTGAACAAGCGTGTTTCGCGCATTGGGGCGAATATCCCGTTTTTTACGCACAACCTCTGTCCGCTGTCGTTTATTGACGTGCCCGAGCAAGCCTATATCGAAGGCACGCTGGGCGTGTATGAACTCAACCAAGTTGCCCTGCTGCGCGACGTATTTGTCTGGGCCTATGAGCGTTCCTGCCAGCGTTATTTGGCGATTACACAGACCATGGTTGAACCTGACCCGCTCAAGCTCAGATACCGAGAAGCATTGATTGATGCGGTGCAGTCGGTGGTGCAAGGCTTGCTGCGCCCCGACCCGACAGTCATTGCCGCAATGGCACGAAACCACGCCGCCGAAGCTGACCAAGCTGCTTTCGAGGAAATGCTGGCTGCTGCCCTCCAGCAGTTGCACGAGGGCAGCGTTGCACGTTACCGCCTGCGGCGCTCAGAGTACATCGCGTGGCAGCAGGTGCAAGACCAATCCTAGGTGTCAAGGTGGGGCCGGCTAATCCAACTTCGCCTTCAACAGCGCATTCACCTGCGCCGGATTGGCCTTGCCCTTACTAGCCTTCATCACCTGACCCACCAGCGCATTAAAGGCTTTGTCCTTACCTGCCTTGTATTGCTCAATATTGGCAGCGTTATTGGCCAATACCTCGTCAATGATGGCTTCCAGTGCGCCAGTGTCGTTCATTTGCTTTAAGCCTTTGGCTTCAATGACGGCATCAACTTCGGTGCCTTCGCCGCTCCATAGGGCTTCAAAGACTTGTTTGGCGGCGTTGTTGCTGATGGTGCCGTCGCTGATGCGGGCAATCAGTTGCCCCAACTGGGCGCTGCTGACTTGGACGGCATCCATGCCGATTTCCTCAGCGTTCAGGCGGCGCGAGATTTCACCCATCACCCAGTTACTGGCCAGTTTGGGCTGGCCACAAGCGGCGGCGGCGGCCTCGAAGTAGGCGGCCATGGCCTGGCTTTGCGTTAGCGTGGTAGCGTCATATTCGGGCAGGCCGTATTGCTCTACTAGACGGGCGGCCATGGCGCTGGGTAGCTCGGGCAGGGTGGCTTTGACTTGCTCTATCCACTCGGGTGCAATCACCAGCGGCGGCAGGTCGGGGTCGGGGGTGTAGCGGTAGTCGGCGGCATCTTCCTTGGTGCGCATGGCGCGGGTTTCGCCGGTGTCAGGGTCAAATAGCACGGTGGCTTGCGCGAAGCTGAGTCCGTCTTCCAGTTGCTCAATTTGCCAGCGGATTTCGTAATCAATCGCAATCTGCATATTGCGAAAGCTGTTGAGGTTCTTAATCTCGCGGCGTGTGCCCAGCGGTTGGCCGGGTTTGCGCACCGAGACGTTGGCATCGCAGCGAAAACTGCCCTCTTGCATATTGCCGTCGCACACGCCAATCCAGGTGACGATTTGGTGCAGCGCTTTGGCGTAGGCCACGGCCTCGGCGCTGGAGCGCATGTCTGGCTCGGTGACGATTTCCAGCAGCGGCATTCCAGCGCGGTTCAGGTCGATGCCGGTTTCGCTGGGAAACTCGTCGTGGATGGATTTGCCCGCGTCGGCTTCCAAGTGGGCGCGTACCAGGCGCACGGTTTTCTTTTCTTCACCCAGATAGAAGCTGACTTCACCGCCCTGCACCACAGGGATATCCAGTTGGCTGATTTGGTAGCCGTGGGGCAGGTCGGGGTAGAAGTAGTGCTTGCGGTCAAACTGGCTGCGCGGCGCAATGCGCGAGCCTAGCGCTAGACCCAGCTTGATGGCGCAGGTGACGGCCTCGCGGTTCATAACGGGCAGCGTGCCGGGCAGGGCCAGGCAACCGGCGCTGGCTTGGGTATTCGGCTCGGCGCCAAAGGCGGTGCTGGCGCGGCTGAAGATTTTGGTGTGGGTCGCCAGTTGGGCGTGGGTTTCAAAGCCGATGACGACTTCGTAACCGTGAATCAGTGGTGCAGTCATGGTGCTCTTCCAAAAAAACTGAACGCAAATAATTAACGCACAGATGCTTGCAACGCCTGAGCTACTTGCAATAGTTGTGCTTCTTGCAGGCCAGCGCCAATCAGTTGAATACCCGGCAATGCCACAGCGGGCAGGCCAGCCATCGTAGGCAGGGCGGCAAGTTCGGCATTCATGGGGGTGAGCAGCACGTCGCATTGCCCAGTTTGTCCGCCCAGTGCGGCCAGTAGCTCGTTGGCAATCAGGCGACGCACTTTTTGCGCTTGCTGGTAGTAGCGCTGGTAAAAGCCTTCGCGCAGCATGTGTGTGCCTAGCAGAATGCGCTCTTGAATGGCAGCGCCAAAGCCTTCGCTGCGTGAGCGCTCATACAGGGATTGCAGGTCGTCCACGTCTTTAGCGCGGTGGCCGTAGCGCACACCGTCGTAGCGCACGAGGTTGGAAGACAGTTCAGCAGCGGCCAGCAGGTTTGCCACCTGCGCTGCCCAGGCGTGGTGGGGTAGGGTGATTGCTACGGTCTGCATTCCTTGGGCTTGCAGGGCTTGGCGGGCGGCGGTGGTGGCGCTGTCTTCCTCGCCACCGTGCCCTGAGCCTGTCGAAGGGGTCAAGATGCCCAGCTTTAAGCCTTTTACGTCTTGGCCTAGTAGGCGAGAAAAATCCTCCTCTGGCAGATTGAGGCTAGTGGCATCGTGCTCTAAATCTGCGCCGCATAGGGCGGAGAGCAGTCGGGCGCTTTCGGCCACCGTGCGGGTGATAACGGCGGCTTGGTCAAAGCTGGAAGCGCTGGCAATCAAACCATAGCGACTAGCACGGCCATAGCTGGGGCGGGCGCAGCACAGTCCTTGGGCGCTGGCGGCTAGGCGCATCTGGCCGAGGTGGTCGTTGACCAGCACCGCAGCCGCTTGGCCTTGCGCCACGGCTTGGGCGGGAGCGCTATCGGCGCTGCTATCCAGCCCTGCGCCGAACTCACTGGCGGCAACGGTGCCTTCTGTGGGGATGCCAGCATCTGCCAAGCGCTGCAATACGGTGGCGATAAACGGTGAGCGGTAGCCCTCCAGCATGGCGCTGGCGGCAGGGCTGTCAAATTGGGGGTGAACGAAAACGTCCTGATGAATTAGTGCTTTCATGGCTTACTTACTCAATATGCTCAACATCATTCGATAACTTTGGGTACTAAAAACAGCCCCTTCTCGGCGGCGGGGGCGTTTTGCATATTGGCGCTGCGCTGGCCGGTTTCGGTAACAGCATCGGGCGCAAGGTAAAGCTGCAAATCGGCTTGCAGGCATTCGCTGGGGTGCAGCAGGGGGGCGATACCTTCAGTGGCGACTTCTAGTAAGGGTTGCACTTGGGTCAAAAACTGGTTGATGGCGGCCAAGGTTTGCTCTGCAACAGAGCTGTTGGGAGCCAAACGTGCAAGCTGGCTGAGGCGGTGTAGGTCGGTATCGGTCATTGCCATGGCAAAAAATTGCAGAAAAGTGAGAGGGAAGGACTGATTTTTGATACAAGCTCGCAGGACTTGACAAGTACTGCACCCAATCGCTGACGGGTATGCGGTATTATCCCGCCTTTGCGCACAAGGCTTGGCTGCATGGCACTTGTGGCATGTAAATACCTCTATCTTCCCCCAATTTCCCAAGTTTTCCTCGGCGATGGCAAGCCGAAGCGTATGCTGTGCCGAAAAGGATTTTTTGAATGTTCGGAGCTTTCCGCCGCTATTTTTCCACCGATTTAGCTATTGACCTCGGTACAGCCAACACCTTGATTTATGCCCGCGATAAGGGCGTAGTGCTTGAAGAGCCTTCTGTTGTGGCCATTCGCCACGATGGCGGCCCCCACGGCAAAAAAGTGATTCAAGCCGTAGGGGCTGAGGCCAAAGCCATGCTGGGGCGCGTGCCCGGCAATATCGAGGCCATCCGCCCCATGAAGGATGGTGTGATCGCCGATTTTGTGATTACCGAGCAGATGATTAAACAGTTCATCAAGCAGGTTCACCCCCGTAATGTGCTGGCGCCCAGCCCACGCATCATCGTATGTGTGCCCTGTGGCTCTACCCAGGTAGAGCGCCGCGCCATCAAGGATGCGGCAGAGGCCGCAGGCGCATCCGCCGTCTATTTGATTGAAGAGCCAATGGCCGCCGGTATTGGTGCGGGGCTGCCCGGGGCTGAGGCCAGCGGCGCCATGGTGGTCGATATTGGCGGCGGCACGACCGAGGTGGGGGTCATCTCCCTAGGCGGCCTGGTCTATAAGGGCAGTGTGCGCGTGGGTGGCGACAAGTTTGATGAAAGCATCATCAGCTACATCCGCCGCAACTACGGCATGTTGATTGGCGAGCCCACGGCAGAGCTGATTAAGAAGCAGATTGGTTCAGCCTTCCCAGCCAACGAGGTGCGCGATATGGAGGTCAAAGGCCGCAACATGTCTGAAGGCGTGCCGCGCAGCTTCACCATCTCCAGCAACGAGGTGCTAGAAGCGCTGACCGAGCCGCTCAACCAAATCGTGTCTGCCGTCAAAAACGCCCTAGAGCAAACCCCCCCCGAGCTAGGCGCAGACATTGCCGACCGAGGCATGATGCTCACCGGCGGCGGCGCACTGCTGCGCGATATTGACCGCCTGCTGGCCGAAGAAACCGGGCTGCCCGTACTCGTGGCCGAAGACCCGTTGAGCTGCGTCGTGCGCGGTTGCGGCCTGGCCTTAAACAGCTTGGACCACACTGGCAGCATTTTTGCCAGTGCGTGATGCCCTTGAATTGCCTTGATTGCCTCGGCAGCAGCGCCCCAAGCTGGGGCGTTAACGTTTGACGTTACGTTTTAAGCCCATTGAAGCCCGTTTGTGCTTTCATCTGAGTCCACCAAGCCCATAAGGCCGCTGTGGCTACAACTGGCACGCACCCATGAGCTTGCGCACCCTAGAGAACGATGCCCCCTCGCTCCTGCACAACCGCCTGCCCACCCATGTGCAGTTGGCAGTGCTGTGCCTGCTGGCTCTGGCGTTGATGGTGATTGATGCGCGTTGGCACTTAACCCAGCCAGTGCGCCAAGTCATTGCCACGGCGCTCTACCCCTTGCAGCAATCGCTGTTGCAGCCGCTGCGCTGGATGGTGGAGGGCAAGGGGTATTGGGAGTCTTTAGAGTCCGCGCAAAGCCAGGCGCAGGAAGCGCGGCGGCAGATGGCAGCCATCAGCCTGCAAGCGCGTCAGTCTGAAATTTTGAGCGAAGAAAACCGCCGCCTACGTGCCCTACTCGGGCTGCGCGAGCGCCTAGAGCCTTCCGCCCTGGCCGCCGAGGTGGTGTACGAGTCGCCCGATAGCTATACCCGCCGCGTCATCATCGACAAAGGCCAGCTTGCAGGAGTGGAGCCAGGCAGCCCCGTCTTGGACGAGCGCGGCATACTCGGGCAAGTGACCCGCGTACAGCCCTTTACCAGCGAGGTGCGCTTACTCACCGACCGCGACCAAGCCATTCCGGTGCAGGTAGCGCGTTCGGGCGTGCGTGGGGTGCTGTATGGCAACGCCTCTAACCTACACGCTGACCGCCTAGAGCTGCGCTTCATGCCCAGCAATGCCGACATTTACGACGGCGACCAACTGGTCACCAGCGGCCTGGATGGGGTCTATCCCGAGGGGCTGCCCGTGGCCATCGTCACCGCTGTAGAGCGCCAAAGCACCACCGTCTTCTTGCGTGTGGAGGCCCAGCCCAGTGGCCGTATGAAAGGGGCACGCCATGCCATGGTGCTCACCCCCCTAAACATGGCCTTGGCCGCGCAGTTGCCAGACCTGTGGAGCTTGCGCCAAGACTTGGCCAACCCTGAGCAAAAAAACCGTGACGACAAATCCGCCCAGCGCCGCAGCACCCCTCCCATGCCTTTGCAGGCAGCGGATGAATCCACCCCCGCCCCCGCTACCCCAACCCCAGACGAATAAAGAGTCCGCAGCCCTATGATCATGCCCCGTGGTGAGCAGTTGCTCATGCCCGCCAACCCCTGGTTTATTGGCCTGAGCTTGTTTTTTGCACTGGTGCTGAACTTGCTGCCCAGCAGCAGTTGGATTTGGATGCCCGATTTTTTAATGCTGGTGCTAGGATTTTGGGCGGTTCACCAGCCCTACCGCATTGGCCTGGCCTGGTCTTTTGTGCTGGGGCTGTGCATGGATGTGCAGCACGCCGCACTGTTGGGGCAAACTGCCCTAGCCTATGTACTGGTGGTGTTTATTGCGCAATACAACAGCAGGCGACTGGTGTGGTTCTCTAGCGTTCAGCAGGGGCTACAGATGCTGCCTGTTTTTGCACTGGCGCATTTTGTGCAGATGCTGGTACACATGCTGGCGGGCGATATGTTCCCAGGCTTGTGGCTGGCTCTGGCTCCGGTATTAGAGGCACTGCTCTGGCCGGTGGCCTTGATGCTGCTGCAAGCACCCCAGCGCCGCGCCCCGCAAAATGATGAAGAACGTGCCCTCTAGCCCCGCCCCCGCGCCATCCACCCGCCCGCCCGAGGTCTCGACACAGCTCTCTAACGATGCGCCAGCGCCTACTTGGTAAACACCACCTCCAAAGCACCCGGGAGCAAGGCTTTCGCCTGCGCCTGTGGGCGATGGCTTTGTTGGTGCTCCTGATGTTTGGCATCCTGGGCTATCGCCTGTACGTCTTGCAGGTGCAGCGCCACGAAGCCTTCGCCCTACGCGCTGAGAGTAACCGCACCGCCATCGTGCCCCTGCCCCCCAACCGGGGGACGATTGTGGACCGCAACGGCGTAGTGCTGGCCACCAACTACGCCGCCTACACCCTGGAGATTACGCGCTCCAAAGTGCCCAACTTGGAGGCCACGCTCGATGCCCTGGCAGAGCTAATTCCCATCTCCATGCGCGACCGCCGCCAGTTTCGCCGCCTGATGGCCGAGACCAAAAGTTTTGAATCCACCCCCCTGCGCACCCGCCTGAGTGAAGAGGAGGTGGCCATCTTCGCTGCCCAAGGCTGGCGCTTTCCGGGCGTGGATGTCAAAGCGCGGCTGTTTCGCACCTACCCCTTGGGCGATGTGGCCGGGCATGTGCTGGGCTATATCGGGCGCATCAACCAAAAAGAAAAGGCCATGATTGCCGACTGGGAAGATGCCGACAACTACCGGGGCACCGATGTCATCGGCAAACTAGGCATTGAGCAAAGCTACGAAAAGCAGCTACACGGCCAAACTGGCTGGGAGCAGCTAGAGACCACCGCCGCCGGCTTTGCCGTCAGAAGCCTAAGCAGCCGCCAACCCACCGCTGGTAACACCGTGGTTTTGAGCATAGATATTGGCCTGCAAAAAATGGTGGAAGAGCTGTTTGGCGAGCGCCGGGGGGCTTTGGTCGCCATTGACCCGCGCAATGGCCAAGTGCTGGCCATGGTCAGCAAACCGGGTTACGACCTGAACCTGTTTGTCGGTGGTATTGACCAAGAAAATTGGGACTTGCTAAACAACTCCATTGACCGCCCGCTACTGAACCGAGCGCTGCGCGGCACTTACCCGCCAGGCTCCACCTACAAGCCCTTTATGGGGCTGGCGGGGCTAGAGTCCGGTAAGCGCCTGATTCAAACCACCATTCAAGACAACGGTAGTTGGACGTTTGGCGGTCACGTCTTTCGCTCTGGCCACCCTAATGGGCCGACGAATTTACGCCGCTCCATCATCAAATCCTCCAACGTCTATTACTACATGCTGGCCAACGATATGGGCGTGGACCTGATTTACCAGCACCTAGCGCCCATGGGCTTTGGCGGTGTCACAGGCATTGACCTGAGCGGCGAGGCCAAAGGCATCCTGCCCAGCACCCAGTGGAAGAGAAATACCTACAAACGCCCTGAACAAAAAAAATGGTACGCCGGTGAGACGATTTCCCTAGGCATTGGCCAGGGCTACAACAGCTTCACCATGCTGCAATTGACCTATGCCACCGCCATGCTGGCAAACCACGGTATCCAACACCGACCGCATCTGGGGCTGGGGATTATTAATGCCACCGACCAAAGCTACCAAGCCTTGCAACAGCCCCCAGGGGTTAATTTAGGCTACCGCCCAGCCCACATTAAAGCCGTGCGTGATGCCCTGCAAGCGGTCACCACCGAAGGCACAGCCCGCAGCATATTTGCCGGAGCGCCCTACACCTCAGCGGGCAAAACGGGCACCGCCCAGGCCGTTAGCATTGGGCAAAAAGAGCGCTACGATGCCAAAAAACTCGCCGAACACCAGCGCGACCACTCGCTCTATATGGCCTATGCGCCCGCAGAAAACCCCGAGGTTGCCGTTGCCGTGATTGTGGAAAACGCCGGGTTTGGCGCAGCCGCAGCCGCCCCCATGGCTAGGCGCGTGTTTGACTATTGGCTACTGGGGCGCTATCCCAGCGAAGAGGACATGGCCGCCATGCAGCAAGGCAAGGCCAGCACCCCCATTGGCAGCCATCGCCCGATTCATCACCTGCTCTCACAGTACGAGCGCATCACCATCCCTGACCTACGCCCCCACCAGCCTGGTGACTATGCCAAAGCCATGGCCGCCCTAGCAGCGCAGCAAGCACAAGCGGCCGAGCAAGCCGCTGCACAAGAGGCTTTAGCAACAAAAAAACCTGCACGCCCAGCCGCTCACAGCGCCCCCTGAGCTTGCACTCCCCCCCCTCTTCCGCCCCCCACCCCCTCCTTACCCAGCACGGTCCGGGCGCTCTGCCCTGGGCTGCGGCTTTGCTTGCGCTAGGGGAGGTGGGTGTCGCACTGGGGCTTTCACCTATGGCCGAGAAGGTATTGTCTCCTTACATTCTCGCCCTGCAAATCGCGCCCAAGGTGGCTTTTGCCCCGCTGTTTGTGATGTGGTTGGGTTACACCATCTATCCGAAAATTTTGGTGGCGATTTTGATTGTCTTCTTCCCCATCATGATCAACGTCCTGTCTGCTGTTCGCACAGTGGACCCTGACATGATTAACCTGGTCAGAACGCTCAACGCCAGCCGCCTGCAAGTTTTTCGCTTAGTAGAATTTCCCTCTGCATTACCTGCGCTGTTTTCTGGCTTGCGCATTGGCTCCACCTTGGCAGTCATTGGCGTGACGGTGGGTGAGCTGGTGGGCGGCAATAAAGGCTTAGGCTATTTGCTGGTCAGCAGCGAAGGCCAGGGCAACACCGCTGCGGTGTTTGTAGCCATCACCTTGCTCACCTTGGTAGGTATCGTGGCTTATGGCTTGGTAGTGTGGGTAGAAAACCGCGTACTGCACTACCTGCCTAAAGCGCAACATGCTACGGCGTAAAACACATGCGCTTTTTTTCACTCGTCCATAGGAGACTTTTCATGAAATCCATTTCCCGCTTTTTGGCTCCACTCACGGCTGTGGCCGCTGGTGTCGCACTGTGCAGCAATGCCATGGCACAGCAAGGCTCCAGCGTCACCATCTATGGTTTGCTGGATACGGGCGTTGAGTACGTTAACAACGTGGGTGCCAATAAAAAGGGGCTCTCGCGCCTGCCTACAGCCTCTAACTCTGCCCCTTCGCGTCTGGGCTTTCGTGGCTCGGAAGACCTAGGCAATGGCCTGAGCGCCATCTTCACCCTAGAGATGGGTATTGACCCCGGCGATGGCACCATGGGTCAAGGTGGCCGCGCCTTTGGCCGTCAAGCATTTGTGGGCTTGAAGGGCGACTTTGGCACCATCACCCTGGGGCGTATCTACACCATGACCTTCTGGTCAGGCATTCATGCCGATACGCTGGGCGGCGGTATCTACGGCACAGGCTCGATTGATAGCTACATCCCCAATGCCCGTGCTGACAACGCCATTGGCTATATGTACGACCGAAACGGCTGGGGCTTGGGCGCAACCTATAGCTTTGGCCGCGACACGGTGAAAGCGGGCCCTCCCACCGGTAGCGGCACCCCTGCTGGAACCAACTGTGCAGGTGAGGCCGCTGGTGACAGCAAGGCTTGTCGCGAATGGTCCGTCATGGTCAAGTACAACGCCCCCACCTGGGGCGTTGCGCTGGCCAATGACCGCATTCATGGCTCTGATGCAGGCAACGTCTTTGGTGGCTTAAACACCAGCAGCAGCACCCATAACCGCCTGATTTTGAATGGCTGGGTCAAGCTCGGTGAGACCAAAGTGGGCGCAGGTGTCAATCGCCACACCGTCAAGGAAGCAGGCTTATTCGGTAGCCCTGCCCGCCGTGGCCACATGTGGTACTTGGGTGCTCAACACCCGATTACGCCCCAGTTTGACCTTGCCGCCCAATGGGTAGGAATGCGCTTTAGCGGTGTGAGCGGCTACAACACCGACTTGTTGGCACTGCGCGGCACTTACAAGCTGTCCAAGCGCACTTCTACCTTTGCACAGATTGGCTATATCAAAAATGGCGATAACTCGGCCGTACAAGTCAGCGGCGGCACGCCTGGCAGCTCTCCCGTTGCTGGCGTGAACCAGACTGCGGTGAACGTGGGTATTCGCCACGTGTTCTAAATCTGCGGGGACAAATCGTCCCCTTTTCATCTGGCTGCGCTCCTTTGAATGATGGTGCGCAGGTCAGCGAGCAATTACTCGTTTCTCAGGCAGCTTCGGCTGCCTTTTTTTGTACCCGCAAAAAGCACGTCCTCCCACCTCTAGCCAGGGAAAACCCTATATAAGAGATTTTTCTAATGCAACTTTAGCGCCCCACCCTATTCGTGGTGATGATGAGTCCCGCCCGTGGCTATAGGGCGGCTGAACTGGTAGAGCACACTCTTAACGCCGCCGCCCACCGGGTGGGCGTTTACGCGGGTAGAGCATTTGCCCACGCACCTGCACCCCCTCTGGGGCGGGCGGGAAAAAGCTGGCTTGCTCGCTAGCGGCCAGGCTGGCGCTATCCACCTCAGCTAGCGGAGCGCGGTAGGCATAGACGCTGCGCCCATCAGGCAGGCACTGGCTGTGGGTGGGTGCCACTTCATCGGGCAGGGGAAAGTTCAGGCTAACCAGCCAGGCACCGGCGGGTAGCTCGGTTATGGCTTTGACCATGGCGCGGGACATACTCTCTGGCCGCTGAAAGAGGTACACCACATCGTAGCCGCGCCAGTCATGCGCCCACATATTGCCCTGGCGCACCTTCGCCCAAGGGCAGCGCAAAGCGCACGCCCAGCGCAGCAGCCAGCTCCATTCCACCCCATGCAAATGCGCTTGCGGCCAGGCACGGCGCAAGGCACGTAGGCCAGCGCCCAGGCCGCAGCCCGCATCCAATATGCGCGGCTGGGCGGGTAAGTCCAGTGTGGGAGCAAGGCCATCTAAAGCCCCTGTTGGGGTGGGAAATAGCGGCGCGTCACGCCAGGCGTTGAGCGGGTAAATCAGCAGCAAAACGGCCAGCGGCAACAACCACGCCCAGGCCGACACGCTACCTGCCGAAGCCAGCAACACCACCAAAGACAGGGGAAAGCCCAAGGCCAGCAGCACACGCCGCCACCAATTGCGCCCAAGCACGCTGGCGGCCACGCTCAAGCCCGTAGCCACCAGCGCAGCGGCTAGCAAGGGCAGCCCTGCCAGCAGCAGCAAGCGATACAGCAGCCACGCGCCGCCCCAGACCAATAAGGCGGGCAGCGGCCAGGGTAGCAGGCGATGCGTCCAGCCCGGCATTAGGCAAAGCTGCCACGCAGGCGCTCAATCAGGCCGTTGAGCTCATCCATGGAGCTAAATTGAATGCTCAACTCCCCGGCTGCTTGCAGCTTGCCGTGGCGTTTAACGCGCTTTTTTACGCGCACCTCCACTTGCGCCAGTAGGAGGTCGGACAGCTCTTCCTCTACGCGCAAAACATCGCCGCTTTTTTGGGCTGCGCGGGCACTGGCTGCGCCGTGGGTGTCTGGAGGCAGGGCGAGTTTTCTGACCAGGGCTTCAGCATCGCGCACCGTCATGTGGCGGCTGGCAACTTGGTGGGCGGTGGTGATTTGCTCGGCCTTGTCTAGCCTGAGCAGGGCGCGGGCATGACCCATGTCTAAATCGCCCGCCATTAGCATGGTTTGCACCGGCTCGGCCAGTAGCAATAGGCGCAGGTGGTTGCTAACGGCGGAGCGGCTGCGGCCTACGGCTTGGGCGGTTTGCTCGTGCGTTAGGCCAAACTCTTGCACCAGGCGCTGCAAGCCTTGGGCTTCTTCCAGGGGGTTGAGGTCTTCGCGCTGGATGTTTTCAATCAGCGCCATGATGGCGGCGGCCTGGTCTGGCACTTGGCGTACCAGCACCGGCACGGACTCTAGCCCCGCCAGCTTGGCAGCGCGAAAGCGGCGCTCACCAGCAATGATTTCGTAGCG
>JAHAYB010000192.1 GCA_018384835.1 Comamonas sp. | reverse complement strand
TTGGGAAAAAGCTGCCGAGCCGGTAGTGCAAGAGTGGGTCAAGGAAGTGAGCAGCAAAGGACTCAAAGGCCAAGAACTGCTGGACGAAGCCCGCGCCCTGGTGCAGAAATACGCGCAATAAGCACGGTCTGATAGCCCGGCTGCATGGGGTGTGAAAGCACCAGCACAGCACAAGAAGGGCAGGCCGCAGATGGCAGCATCTGCGGCCTTTGTTAATGGTGATTCAAAAGTGATGGAGACATAGCAATGACGCATACGCAAGATGCAGCCCCCACGGCCGCCGCTGCTGCGCCCCAGCACCCGCCGCGCCCCCCAGAGGGCGCTGTGGCTGGGGGCGTGCAATGGGCTTGTAAAGCCATGGCCGTATTGGCCGGATTGATGTTTTTGCTGGAAGCGCTGATGTCAGCAGCCAGCGTGGTAGGGCGTGCCCTGTTCAATGCGCCTGTGCCGGGCGACTATGAGCTGGTGCAAATGCTCTCGGCCATGGGCATTGCCATGTGCTTGCCCTACTGTCAGTTAAAGAAAGGCCATGTGTTTGTGGACTTCTTCACGCTCTGGGCACCTGCGGGTTTGAAGCGTGTGCTTGATTCTGTCGCCGCTTTGTTGCTGGCCATCTCGTCATTCGTGTTGGCCTGGCGCGTGTGGGAAGGGATGCAGGAGATGCGCGAGTACGGCGAAGCCTCCATGGTGATTGAGCTGCCTATCTGGTGGGGCTATATCCCCGTCGTGCCGGCCCTGGCTTTGCTGGGTGTGACGGCGTTGTACACCTTGCAGCGCGATTGGCGCAATCAGGAGCAGGCATGAGCAGTTCGGTAATTGGCCTCATCATGGGGGCGGTGATGATGGGTATGCTGGCTTTGCGCGTGCAAATCGGCATTGCCATGTTTTTAACGGGTGCGCTGGGCTATGTCTGGGTCTCGGGGCTAGACCCCTTGCTAGCCTATCTAAAGAACGCGCCTTATGGTCGCTTTTCTTTGTATGACTTGTCGGTAGTTCCGCTGTTTTTGCTGATGGGGCAGTTTGCCACCCACGGCGGCCTGTCGCGGGCGCTGTTTAAGGCGGGTAATGCCTTTATGGGGCATTGGCGTGGCGGTATGGCCATGGCGGGGGTGGGTGCTTGCGCGGGCTTTGGCGCAATTTGTGGCTCTTCGCTAGCCACGGCGGCCACTATGTCGCATGTGGTGCTGCCAGAGCTAAAACACCACCAGTACAAGGACAGCCTGGCCACAGGCTCTTTGGCCGCAGGTGGTACTTTGGGGATTTTGATTCCACCCTCTGTGCCCCTGGTGATTTACGCCATCCTAGCCGAACAAAATATTGCCAAGCTGTTTTTGGCAGCGTTTATACCCGGCATTCTGGCCGCTGTCGGCTATATGGTGGTGATTGCCATCATCTGCCGCATTGACCCGGCAGCAGGCGGCCCCGGCAGCCCGCGCCACACCTGGGCGCAGCGCCTGCGCACGGTGATTGACACCTGGCCGGTGATGCTGATTTTTGCCGTGGTGATTGGCGGTATTTACGGCGGCCTGTTCACCCCTACCGAGGCGGCGGCGGTCGGCGCTTTGGCCACGGGGCTGACGGCCTGGCGCTCTGGCGGCCTCAAGGGCGATGGCCTGATGGCCTGCATCTACGGCACGGCCACCGGCACGGGCATGATGTTCCTGATTTTGCTGGGCGCGGACATGCTCAACTCCTTTATGTCCTTGTCGCAACTGCCCACTGAGGCCGCTGCCTGGGTGCAAAGCATGGGCTTGGGGCCGTTTACCGTGCTGCTGGCCATCATCGTCATCTACCTGGTGCTCGGCTGTGTGATGGACAGCCTGTCCATGATTTTGCTGACGGTGCCCATCTTCCTGCCCATTGTGCTGGGCATGGATTATTGGGGGCTGGGGCTGGAGGAAAAAGCTATCTGGTTTGGCATGGTGGCGCTGGTGGTGATGGAGGTGGGGCTGATTACCCCGCCGGTGGGGATGAATGTGTACATCATCAGTGGCATTGCCAAAGATGTTCCTATGGGAACCATCTTCCGGGGGGTGTTACCCTTCTTGGCTTCGGACATCATCCGCATTGGCCTATTGGTGCTCTTCCCCAGCATCTCTTTAGTGGCGCTGTGGGTGTTTGGCGGATAGCAAGCACAACAGAAAGAAAGGTATTTTCTCCATGCAACACCCCTCAGCCAGCGAGCAATGGTTTGACGAGGCTTACTACGAGCGCTACTACTTCAACCCCCGCACCCGTGTAGTGGATGAAGGCCATAGCCGCCGCCTGGCTGATTTTGTGTGCAGCTACCTGGCCTATCTGCGCGTGCCGGTAGTGCGGGTGCTGGATATGGGCTGCGGCCTGGGCTTGTGGCGCGAGCAGTTGCAGCGCCATTACCCAAAAATGCACTACCAAGGCGTGGAGTTAAGCCCCTATCTGTGCGAGCGCTATGGCTGGGAGCAAGCCTCGGTGCTGGATTACCGTAGCGCTGATAGCTTCGACCTGGTGATTTGCCAAGGCGTGCTGCCCTACCTCAGCACTCGCGATGTGGTACGCGCTCTGGATAACTTAGGCCGCCTGTGCCAGGGGGCGCTCTACCTGGAAGCTGTTACCCGCGAAGACTTTGCCGCTGGCGTGATTGACGAAGAGCTGACCGATATGCGCCAGCAGCGCCATCCCGCCAACCTCTACCGCCAGGCGCTGGCTGGGCATTTTCGCCAGGCAGGCGGCGGGCTGTGGTTGAGCCACCGCTGCGATGTGCCGCTGTTTGCGCTGGAGGAGTGTGGGGTCAGCGATAAGGTCGTATAAGGCCGTATAAGGTCGTGCTGACTGGTCGTGCTGTCTATACG
>JAHAYB010000153.1 GCA_018384835.1 Comamonas sp. | reverse complement strand
CAGCGTTGTCCGTGGTGATGATGCTGCCCATCAGCACATCACCGCCGCCGCTGGGGTACTTGGTCAGGGCATGAACAGAGACATCCACCCCCAGGCTGCCGCCATCGCGCAGCAAATCAAAAGGTGCAAAGGCCAAGCCCGCACCCCAGGTGTTATCCAATGCGCAAAGCACGCCTTGTTCGCGGCAAAGCTGCACTTGGGCAATCAGGTCGGGAAACTCCATAGTGACGGAGCCTGCCGCCTCCAGCCACACCAGGCGGGTGGCGGGGGTGATTTTGGCGGCCAGGTCGGCCATATCCAGCGGGTCAAACAAGGCGTGGCGAATACCGTAGCGCGATAGCTCTTGCGCCACAAAGTCTTGATTGGGGCCATAAACGTTATCGGGTAGTAGCACCTCATCACCCGCACTAAGCAGGGACAGGGACACCACACTCAAAGCCGCCAGTCCACTGGGGGCGAGCAGGCATTGCTGGCCGCCTTCCAGGGCACACAGGCGCTCTTCCAAGGTAAACGTGGTGGGTGTGCCGTGCAGACCATAGGTGTAGCCCGACTTATCCAGCCAGCGGCGCGTGCGCATGGTGGCCACATCGGGGAACAGCACCGTGGATGCCTTGTGTACTGCCACTTGCGGGGCGGCGAACTCGGCAGGCGCTTGGTAAGGGTGTTGCACCAATTGGGTACTGATGTGGGTGGAGGCTGCCAGCGGCTGTGCGCTGGCCTGGGGGGGAGGAGTGGTTGTAGTAGATGCAGTCATGGGCGCATGGTAAATGCGAAATCCGACATCCTGCACCACAATGGTCGCTGGTATTTGCCGTTGACTGTGGCAGTAGCCCAGCTCCAGCCCGTGCCCAACCACGCAGATTGCCCCAGCACGCTGCCCTGTGACCGATAATGGCCGGTTTTGACTTTTGGGCATCATGAAGATTTTTCGCGGCCACCGACAAACCGGTCTTGCGCCTGCCTGCGCCTTGACCATTGGCAATTTTGACGGCGTACACCGTGGCCACCAGGCCATGCTGGGGCTGCTGCGTGCCGAGGCAGCGCAGCGCGGCTTGCCTAGCTGCGCCGTCACCTTCGAGCCGCACCCACGCGACTATTTCGCCGCCGCCTTACAGCAACCCGAGCTAGCCCCCGCCCGCGTAGGCACCATGCGCGACAAGCTGGCGCAACTGCGCGTCTGCGGCCTAGACCAGGTGGTGGTGCTGCCCTTTAACCAGGCACTGGCCAGCCTCAGCCCCCAAGCCTTTATTGATGAGGTGCTGCTGCGCGGCCTGGGCGCACGCTATGTACTGGTGGGCGATGATTTTCGCTTTGGTGCCAAGCGGGCGGGCGACTACGCCCTGCTAGATGCCGCTGGTCAGGCGCAAGGCTTTGAAGTGGCGCGTATGAATAGCTACGAGGTACACGGCCTGCGCGTCTCCAGCACCGAGGTACGCGCCGCCCTGGCCGCTGGTGATATGCCCGCTGCCGAGCGCCTGCTCGGTCGCCCCTACACCATCAGCGGCCATGTGGTGCATGGCCGCAAGCTGGGGCGCAGCCTGGCAGAAAGCGCCCCCAGCCTGGGCGATGGCTTTCGCACCCTGAACCTGCGCTTTGACCATTGGAAGCCCGCCGCTAGCGGCATTTTTGCCGTGCTGGTGCATGGCCTAACGGACGAGCCGCTGCAAGGCGTAGCCAATCTGGGCGTGCGCCCGTCCCTAGACCCTAACGATGTCAATCGCGGGCGCGTCCTGCTGGAAACCCACTGCCTAGACTGGCCTGCTGAGCTGGGCACAGATGGGGGCTACGGTAAAATCATCCGCGTGGAGCTGCTGCTCAAACTGCACGACGAGCTGAAGTACGACGGCCTGGAAGCGCTCACCGCCGGCATTGCCAAAGACTGCGCCGATGCCCGTGCCTTTTTTGCTAGTGGGAGTGGGCAAAGCCCCAGCAACAGCGTTGCCCACGAGCAAACCCAACGCCAAACGCGGCGCGACCGAATTAGATGATGCCCGGCATCATTTCTTGGGGGCGGGGGGTGTGTTTTGGTGGGTTGTGTTTGGTTTTTGTGGGGGGGTGTTTATACTACCAAACTGAGGGGCCCTGACTGCCTCGCCGCGGGGGCTGGGCGTGCAGCCTCAGGTGTCTCGCGCCATCTCGCTGCCCGCAAGAAATG
>JAHAYB010000147.1 GCA_018384835.1 Comamonas sp. | reverse complement strand
CAATTTCGCTCTGCCGCCCAAGCCTTTCGGCTGATTGATGACCAAGAGCAGGCCACGGTAGTGGTGCGTTACGAAGCGCACCGTGAAACTATCGACAAGCTCATCGGCCTCTTAGCTGCCGAAGGCTCGCAGCGCTGGCTGATGCGCAAACTCCAGCGCTATACCGTCAGTGTGCCGCAACGTATGGCTGAGAAAATGCTCGCTCAAGGTGCTCTCACCCTGCCTATACCGGGTCTGTATATCCAGGCAGATGCTGATAATTTGTACAGTAATATGCTTGGACTATCGGGTGATGAAGTGCTTTACAACCCCGGTGGTTTTGCTTTCTGAAGGAGTGTTATGTCAGCTCGCTTTTGCCTTGAAGTCGCCGGCGCTTTCGCCTGCTTTACCCGCCCGGAGATGAAAGTAGAGCGCGTCTCCTACGACGTGATCACCCCCTCTGCCGCTCGCGCTGTGTTCGAGTCCATTTTGTGGAAGCCCGCCATCCGCTGGCAGGTGCGGCGTATTGAGGTGCTACGCCCCATCCGCTTTATCAATCTGCGGCGTAACGAGGTCAGTGCCGTAGTTTCTACGCGCAATGTGCAGCAGGCAATGAATGCGGGTAGTGGCCAGTTAGCGCTGTATATCGAAGAGGAGCGCCAACAGCGAGCAGGCTATTTTCTGCGCGATGTGGCCTATCGCCTCCATGCCGATTTGTCGCTGGCACCGGGCTGCACCGAACCCTTGATGAAATACACCGAAATGTTCGCCCGCCGCGCCCGCAAGGGGCAGTGCGTGAACCAACCTTACTTGGGCTGCCGGGAATTTGCCGCGCAATTCAAATTGCTCGAAACAGACGAGCCCCTCACCCCTGCTTTGGCAGAAACCCGCCCCCTGGGCTGGATGCTGCACGACCTGGACTTTCGCACCCCTGCCGACCCGCAGCCGCGCTTTTTCAACGCGCAAATGCTCAATGGCGTGGTAGATGTTCCCCCTTTTGAGGAGGCATGGGCATGATTTTGCAAGCCTTGGCCGATTACTACGACCGATCTGAAGATTTGCCACGTGAAGGATGGATACGTCGCGGAGTGGACTACGAATTAGTGCTGACTGCGCAAGGCGAATGCGTTGCTTTTAAAGCCATTGGAGACATCCAAAAGGGTAAGGTTGTTTCTGCCAGTCGGTTGGTGACCGCCATCGGGAAACAGGCGCTTAAACATAACAATAGTGGCAAGGATGCCAATTTGCTTTGGGATAACGCCAGCTTCGTTTTTGGCACAGGGAACAAAGGGGCTATCAAGATCGCCAGCTTCGTAGAAACATTGCAGGCTTGGTTGGGAGAGGTTGATGACGAAGGTGTCCACGCCGTACGCCAGTTTTGTACGCACCTACAGCAGCAGTCGGAGGCGGCAAGTGCGCTGATAGAACGCTTCGGCTACCAAGATGACTTCGACAAACGAGACCCCATACTGACGTTCCAGTTACAAGGCGATTTGGAAGGGATTCATGAACGGCCTGCGGTTCGCTCTGCCTACGAAACCGCTCTGGCAGAGGCGCAAACAGGTGGTGTGGTGCGTGGAAATTGCCTGATTACAGGGCGAGAAAATACCCCGATCGTGCTGAACGAAACCGTTATCAAAGGAGTATGGGGTGGTCAATCATCTGGCTCCAACATCATTTCGTTTAACGAGCGTGCCTTCGAGTCCTACGGCAAAACCAAGCGTCGGGGCGAAAACGCCCCCGTCAGCCGCGCCGCCTCCTTCGCCTACACCACGGCGCTCAACCACCTGCTGCGCAAAGATTCGCCCCAGCGCATCCAAGTGGGTGATGCTTCCACCGTGTTCTGGGCAGAGCGGCAAGACCCGTTTGAAACATTGATTGTGGA
>JAHAYB010000143.1 GCA_018384835.1 Comamonas sp. | reverse complement strand
GCCCCAGCAAGCCTGCTTTACCAGCACCTTCTGGATGAGCATGCCCGAAGAAGCCAAAACCGAGCCCCGCATTCAAGCCGTGTGGCGATTTTTGAAGGACGTGGTGCGCGAACGGCAGGGTGAATTGGTGAAGTAAGGGTTTGTAAGGTGGGTGTAACAAAAGTTTGGATGATGGGGCGGTACTTCATCTGGGAATTTTTAGGGGTGCCTAATTTTTTCTCAAGAATAAAGATGAAGAGTTTTTTGTAATAGGCGTCTGGTTTTTGAGAAATTTGGCTGCATAATTCTAGTTAGCCTGCGAAAAACTTGCATTATTTAGCCCCATGGTTCATTCACCGGCATTTACTTTCTCAAGCGTTTATTCGTTGGGTTTTGGTTTTCTCGCCGGGCTTCGCCTTTTGGTGCTGCGTCAGTTTTGAATTTTTTTGTCAGCATTGCGCCGCCTCGGTGGCACAATGCTTTTTCGCGGTTTGTTCCCGTCGTCAATTCAGTGGTTTCTGTTTTCGCTTCTGGGTCTAACTGTGCAGTCAAGCCGACCCGCCTTCGGCGGGCGGCTTACTTTCGTTCGTTAGGCTCAATGCAGCGACAGCGACACTGCACATAAAAAATTGATTTCAAGAAAGGAACGGCATGGATATCGCACGATGTATGGCGGATGACCAAATCTACACGGCAGCAGTCTTTTCGAACTTGCCGCCGGGGAACTTGGAGCGGATGCGTCAACAGTTGATCTGCGCTGAATGTGCGGGCCCCGCATTCTTTCGCAAAGCCACAAGAAACGGCCGCGCCGCTTGTTTCGGTGCACGACCTCATCAGGACGGATGCGGCCTAGCCGCCCAAGACTCTGAACAAGTGATCGAAGGCGAAGGCACGGATCTTGACGTGCTGAATAATCCTGCGGAACGAATCGTTGTTGATCTAGCATTTGGAGCACTTCCTCGTGAAGTACATGGAGATCCAAATGAAGGCCAAGGCCGGGCGGGCAGAGCTCCTCGATATGTTGGAGCAAATCCGCGCCCTGATGCTCGCATGCATCGTCGCCTCAGCTCCCTTCTCAGAGCGCTAATTGAGGCGCCGCAATTTTCAGCCTCAAATCAGCTACTAGAAATAGGAGGGCATCCGGAAATACGCGTCCGTGATTTCTTTGTTCCACTCTTGAATGCCAACCCAGGAATGAGAGGACTCTTCCGCGGTTGGTGGGGACTAATATCAGATGCACAGGATGGTGCGGATGGCACTTTGTGGCTAAATGGTGGCGGTAGAGGCCAAATCAGTTTCTGCATTCCACCGGAATTGCGTGCAGAAGTTCTTGATCGCTTTCGCCTAGTGGATAACGAGCAGCTTGCAGGCGCTTATGCTCTGGCGCTGGGCGAACTTCGCATTTCTCAATATGGCAAGATGTATTGCGTGATCGAATCTCCGAACCACATAGCCATTCGCCTAACGTAATCAATATTAAGCGCTTGCCTGCATTTGCAGGCACTCTAATCTAACCAACTCACCCGCCCTTCAACTCTGTGCTCCAGCCTAACCCGGCGCTCAAGCCGACCCGCCTTCGGCGGTCGGCTTACCTCGCCCGTTCGGCACAATAAGGATAATCATGCTCTACGAACAAGCTTTCATGTCTCTGCCTGAGTTTCTGACGGGACTTCCCTATCAGAATTTCGACTATGAAGGCACCCTAATGTCGGCGTTCTCAATGGCTGTCCTCCAAGAGTTGAATGGCAGAAATATTAATAATCCAATTTCATGCCTGCGATCAGAGGTTACCTACCCAATAGCACCTGGGAAAAGAGCTGATATCCATCTTGATTTGGATGCCATGAATATCCTTACGCCAGAGCTGCGCAAATACGGCATCTACAGAAATAATTGGCTGGAGGCTAAATACTTCAGACTTAATGATGCAGGCAACCGGACTGTAGACTCTCTGAAGGTTGTTCTCTTAATACTCAAGGACATTATTCGCCTTGTTTCACTTCCTCCAGAAAATGACTTCCCGACCAGCAGCGCCGCAAGCTACCTCCTTCATGCTTACCAAGGAAATCCAAAGAAGCATATCGCTGAGAAGAAAAACTCAAGAGGCGGCGCCACAGGCTTTACCAGATCATGGGCAAAAAAGATAAGGCTTGCTGGCATACAGGAAATTGATCAAATACATGCGCAAAATGAGGTTGGACAATTTGATTCGGTTATTGGCAGCGCACTAAGAAACCTAGAAATAAGCTTTAAAGCAACAAACTTTGTTTATGAGCCATCAACTCAAGACACATCAGTATTTTGGTGCTATTTAACAAGAATAGATGACTTCAAGGTTTGCGTTGGTCAAGACTGGTATGAAAGAAAGTCGGGCGTGTACACGGAAAGCTCGGCTGGTGCCAGAAATACCATCATTGCCGCAATAGTTGCAGGGCTCACCGAATAAGCGCCGAACAAGCCAATCCAGCGGACGCCGTACCGGCGCCGCTGATCTCCAACGTTAGGGAAAAAATCGAAGGATCATTGCAATGT
>JAHAYB010000135.1 GCA_018384835.1 Comamonas sp. | reverse complement strand
GGCTGGGGCTTCGGCTAGGGCTGGGGTGGCCTCGGTATCAAGCGCTGCTGTGTCGTAGTCGTCGTGTTCTTGCTGGGCTTGTAGTTCTGGCTGTTGGGTGGGGGTGGCGCTGCTCGCTAGCTGGAGGTTGAGGAGGTCTTCTAGGCTGTAGTGTTCTTGTTGCATGGGGCTGGGCTTTCGTGGGGGGAGGTGCTGGGGTGGTAGGGACGACAAAAAGCCCCCTGGCGTTAAGGCTCAGGGGGCTGGGTGGGGTGTGGGTTGTGGGGGTTAAGTTGGGTGCTAATGCACGCTAGGCGCAAGGGCTTCGAGTAATAGCATTTTTATACCATGCAATATGCGCTTATGGGTGTGTTTTGTAAGGTTGGGGGTTGAGTGGAGTTTCACTTAGGCTGGGCTGTGCGTGCGTAACCAGTCGCGTAGGGCATCATTCATGCGGGTCTGCCAGCCGGGGCCACCTGCGCGAAAGGCGGCTAGCACCTCGCGGTCAAAGCGAATTGCCACCTGCTCTTTATTGCCGCTACCGACCGGGCGGCCACGTTTGCGGGTGGCAGCGGCGGCTATGCCTGCACGCATTTCGTCTTTGGTCAGTGGGCGGTCATCGTCGCTTTCGCCATCCCATACGTAGTCAGTACCAGCTGGTATGGCCTGCACGGCAGCGGCAATTTGCTTGCGCGTCATTTCATTCACTTTCAAGCCACTCATGGTAAACCTCTCGTTCGTCAGCACTGGCGCGGCGAAAGCTGATGATGCGTGCCGCGCCATTACGCTCGGTGTGCACGACTGTCAGGACGGTCAGCACATCAAGCACGTAGGAAAACGACTGCACTCGCAGCTCATGACCATGTGGTACGTCCACATCCAAGCGCCAAGCTGAGTCGAGTATCCAGTGGGCATTGGCAAAGTCCAGCCCATGCTTGCGCCAGTTGTGTGCTCGCTTGGATTCGTCCCAGGTCAGTCGTGTTTCCATGTATTTATTGTAGATGCAAAATAATATTTTTTGTTGCAGCCCGCAAGGGCTGCTGCTACAGCGCCTAGGCTGCCAGGGCTTGCGTCATGAAGCGCGGTGCGATAAATAGCTATGCAGGAGCGAGATAAATCGCACATCTTTCTTTTTCACACTACACAAAAGAATTACAGAGAGCTGCATACGTCAAAACGAAATGAAGCCCCAGTAATGGGGCTTCGGTGTTTCTAGGTCTAGGAGCGTGCAGGGCTATCTACAGCACTTCGGTGCGTGGGCGCTAGCTGCCTGTGGCTCTGCGCGGACGCTCTACACGTTGACATCCTTTGAGCATGTCGTCGTACCGCTCGCTAGGGTAGCCTGCCACTGCCGCTTGTTTTTGATGAACGGTTTTCCTGAACAGCATCATGCCCCGACATTCCAGAATAATGCGCCGGGCGCTGCCTGAGCGCACAGATACTCCCAGGCTTTTGCATCGTAACAGGCAGCGCTTGGGAACGGCGGCAGCACTTTGCCCAGCAGCCGGGCACAATGCGCCAGAGCCAGTTGGGCATAGCCCTGGGCGGAGCTGGCATACACAAACTCCGCCCCGCCCTGAGCCTGGTGCATCAGCGCGGCAATGGCCCGCGTTTTGGTGCCGCCAGGCAGCAGATCGTCACGCACGACCTGCATACCCACATGTACTTGCACAATGGGCACGGGCAGCATCAGCGCACCGCCCCCAGCGCCTGTGTGGCCCGCTTGGGGTCGCCTTTGACGAAGACCAGAACATGTTGATGCGTCTTGCCCAACTTGCGCGATGTGGCGAAGGCTTTGCCCATGCGGATAGGTAGCGAGCCTGCCTGCGTAATCAGGATGGCATCGTTATAAAGCCGCGCTCCTGCATCACGGAAGGCTGCGACGGTATCACCCACGAACCCTCGGTACAGCCCCTGCGTATCGCGAAAGTCCCCCACGACAAAGCAGGCGAAGCGGTTCGGGCGCAGCAGTGCCACGCTCTCTTTAATGATTTGGCGGTAGGTATGCAGAAACTGCGGGTGGCGCATGGTGGATAAATCGGCCTTATCGTCGCTGTAACGCTCCAGGTTGCCGTAAGGCGGGCAGGCTTTGGTATTCGTCCTTGCCCAGCACGGGGGCGGTTGGGTCGTAGCCCATCCAGCCTTTTTCTACGGGCTGCACGTTGTGCCAGATGATTTCGCCGGTTTCCATATCCGTCACGCCTACGCGCACCGCCGGGGCGACAAAGGGGTTGACGGCTACCAGCACCTTGTCGCCCTCCGATACGCCTGGCACGTAGCGCAGGTCATAGTCCTGGCTGCCTTGGCCTTTAATAGCAAAGCTCACGCGCCTGTCGCCGCTGACGGTGCGGGTTTGCGCCAGGCTGGTGGGCAGCTCGCGCATCACTTCCAGGGGCGGTGCGCAGGTGCTCGGTGGCAATGGTGCTCCAGGCGGCGTAGCGCGTCATATCGTGGCGGCTGTGCTTTTTGCTGCCGTTGTAGGCGTGCATCCACAGCTCGCCCAGGGCGTTCAAGCGGGCCATGGTGATGCTGGCGGGGTCTAAAAAGCGCAGGCGGCTTTCCATGCCGCGCTCCACAATGTTTTGCGCTACCTCCACACTGCCGGTGGCGCGGGCATTGCCAGCATCCAGGGCGTTTTCGGCGCTTTCGCCGCCGCTGTAAGACCGTGTGGCTATGGCGTGGCTAGCCACGTCAACGCAGACAAAGCGGGTGACTACCTTGTCCATCACGGCCAGTAGTTGCTCGGGCTTGTTTTTGTAGTGCACGCCTTCTTGCAGCAGCAGTAGCTCGCCCTTGGGGGTTTTCCACAGCACGCAGCGCGATGCGTCTAGCTGCCACGCGGCGTTGATGTGCTCTACCCGCACCCGCACATGGGCGCTGGGCCGGGCTGGGCGGCGTTGGTGTAGTCGGTGGCGGGGGTGGTCATTGCGCACCTCCTTCCTGCGCCCAGATTTCTGCTTGGTCAATACCTTTTTGGGTTAGCCGGTATGGGGTGTGAATGGCGCTTAGCGGCACTATTTCGCACCAGCCCTTTTGCACCAGGTAATCCAGATGGCGCAGCACTTCGCCTCGGGTAATTTCTGGGTACGTCTCTTGTAGCTGTGCGGTTACGTTTTGCACATTGCACAGCGTGGGGCGCACATACTCCATAAAAAGCACAATCAAGCGGCGCTGGTGGTCACGGGCAATTTGGGCGCTGCTGCGCGTTGGCTCTTCTGGGGCAGGCTTGGAGCCTAGCGATGCCCTAGGGTGCTGGGTGCTGGGTGCTGGGTAGATGTTCCAGCTCTAGCGCATCTTTTGCTCTGGTATCCAAACGGGGGATGTGGATGGTTTGCCCACCCAGCTCGGTTAACAGCACTTCGGTTCCATCAATGTCAATGAGGTTGGCTAGACGGGTAACGATGTTCTGGTTCATGCCAGCACCCCCTTTGTCACTTCCATACCGATGTATTCCGACAACTCCCGCAGTACGCGGTAGGTCAGTCGCCCGCGTGGCAGGGTGTCTTTACCCGCCCAGCGGCTAACGGCCTGCGCCACAGTGCGTGGCTGATAGCCATTTGCCAGCGCCCATTGGCGGTAGCTGCTGCCCCGCTCGACAAGGCGGGCACGAATACGGAAGTAAGGCCCTTTATTACGGTGCTGCTTTTGGGGGATGTAAACCGTGCGTCCGCCTAGCGCGTCTCGCAGTTTTTCGACGGCTTCTGCGCCTAGCAGGGCGGTAAGGTATTCAATGGAGTCGGTGGTTTGCATGGCAAAATCTTTCGGGTGATTGATAAGGGGGTTCTTAAGCTGGGCTTTGGTCGGTTGGGCTTAAGAGCTGCTTTAGGCCAGGGCGCGGCGCGGGTCGGCAACGATTTCGCCCGCCTTGATACCCAGGGCCACGGCAATCTGGTGGGTTTGCCCGCGTGTGGGCTTGCGTCGGCCCGCCAGTACCTCAAAGACAAGGTTGGGCGAGAAGCCATTGGCTACTGACCAGGCGGTGATGGATACGCCTTTGCGCTTGAGTTCTGCGCGGGCTTGTTCAGGGGTTCTAAGCATGGGTTTGGGCTTCCTTTACTGTGTTGATTGAGGGGTTAGGGTTTGTTGATGTGTGTGATTATGGTGCTCAATTGGACACTTGCAAAGAAGTTTCAGAATAGTTGAGGTGCTCGCATGGACATAGGCTCACGCCTGCGCGAAGAGCGCGAACGTCTAGGAATGACCCAAGAAGCCTTTGGTCAAGCTGGCGGGGTGCTCAAGCGGGCACTAATTCGGTATGAAAAGGGGGAACGTGCCCCAGACGCGACATTCCTAGCCGCCCTAGCCGCCGCAGGCGTAGATGTGCTGTATGTGCTCACGGGCCAGCGCATGGGCGCAGCCGCTGCGCCGCAGCCCGCGCCAGTGGGGCCTGTGCTATCGCGCCGGGCGCTGGCGGTGGCTGACCACTTTGACAACACCAGCGATGAGGGCAAAAAAATTATTGAAGCGGCTGCCTTTGCGGCAGCGCAACCTGCGGCCAAGCGGGGCAAGGCGGCGTGATGCGGCTAATGACGACCAGGGCTGAATAAAGAAGGGGTGCGCTATGCAAGAGGACGAAAACACACCATCGCCAGAGCAGTTGCTGGCTTACTTGCTGGAGGAGCAAGTGCAAATCAAGGCCAGCGTTAGCGTGCTGGAGGCACAGGTGCAAGCACAGGCGGAGCTTATCAATGCCTTGGCGCTGGCTATACCTGCCCATGAGCGCCCTGCCGTGCTGGCACTTTTGCAGGCGCAAGCGCAGACGCTGGAGTCTGAGGGGCAAAGCGCTGTTGCCACCTTTTTACAAGCGCAGGCGCGCGAGATGGTTGGCCTGATGGGCCAAGACCTGGGCCGTAACGCGGGCGAGGCAGCAGCGGCGCTGGGCCTAGTCAATGCACTGGTGCAGAGTGCGGCCCCAGAGCATGCAGCAGCAATGCGCACCTGGCTAACAATTGCGACCGATGCTGAGCTAGCGCAAGACGCTTTGCAAGTGCCGCCTGAACGGCTTGCTGCACTTTTGCGTCTTCAAGTCGGGCAAAGGCTTGCAGGCCAGGCAAATCAAGACGGCGCAAAGCCTGAGCGCGGCGACGGCGCTTAAACACTGGGCTGGGGCGTGGGGTGAGGGTGCGTTTTTGCATACGTCAACGCTCATGGGGATAGAAGCACATTCCACTGCTAGTCCAGGCATTCACTTCCCCTGCGCGGCAAACGGGGCATGCCTCCCAAGAGAAGCTGCCGTGGCGCTGGTCGTGTGTGATGTTTGTCATTTCGCGCTGCATTGCCTCGGCTTGCGAGCCACATGTTGCGCATTGGCCGCGCCATAGGCGCTCTTCTGGCAGGGGGTTGCGTTTGGTGATTTTCATGCCCCGCATGGTGCCCACGTGCTGCCCATATCAATCAATGACCCCCACCATTGATTAACCCACCCCCCCACCCGGCACAGTGCCGGGTATGGCACTTACCCCCACCTCCCGCATTGGCCTAGCCGCGCTGGCCTTATCGGCCACCGGCCTGGTCTATATCGCCCAGCGCGAAGGCTACCGCGCTGACGCTTACCCTGACCCGGTGCATGGCGCGGCTGTGCCCACCATTGGCTACGGCAGCACCGGTGGCGTAAAAATGGGCGACAAAACCACCCCCGACCGCGCCCTGTTGCGCCTGGCCGCTGATGCGCGCGCTGCAGAAGTCGCCCTTAAACGCTGCCTGCCCGCCGTGCCCCTGCACCCGTGGGAGTGGGACGCTTTTGTGGGCCTGGCCTACAACACCGGCGTAACCACCGTGTGCAAGAACAATGCCCGCACCGGCCCCAGCACTTTGGCGGCCCGCCTGGCCGCGCAAGACTATGCAGGGGCGTGCAATGCCATCTTGCTGTACGACCGCGCTGGGCCGGTGAACAAGCCTAGCGACCGGTGCAGCCACCCCGATAACCGCACTTGCAGGGGCGTGTGGAAAGACCGCCTGGCCTTGCAGGCCATGTGCCTGGGGCAGCGGCCATGACCTCTACGAATTACCGCGTTTTGATAGCTGCCGTGCTGCTGCTGGGCACGGTGCTGCTAGGCCGCCTGGGCTGGCAGCACGCCTACCAGCAGGGCGAGGCGGCTGGCCAAGAGCAGGTGCGCCAGCAGTGGGCGGCAGACACCACCCAGCGCAACGCCTTAGCCCTGCAAGAGTGGCAACGCGCCCAAACGGCGGTGCGTGCCCAAGAGGCCGCATGGCGGCAAGAGAACGAGAGGTTGACCCATGAATTTACCCAGCGTGAAACCGCTTTGCGCGCCGCTGTGGCTGCTGCTGGCACTGAGCAGCAGCGGCTGCGCTCAACGATTGCCCAGCTCAACGCAGCCGCCGCCCGTGCTGCTGACTTGCCCACAGCCCCAGCCACCCAGCCCGCCCCCAGCGCTGATGCTGCCACCACCGCCCGAGAGTTACTTGGACAGTGCAGCGGCGAGTATGCAGCGGTGGCGGCTGCGGCTGATGCCCTAAGCGCCCAGGTGCTGGGGTTGCAGGGGTGGGTGCGGATGGTGGGTTTCGACTTCGCTCAACCAACGGGGGTGAGCAATGGTTTTTGAAGTGACGCTGGCCAACGCCATTACCGTAACCGCGCTGTTTTGCATGGCGATTTGGGCGCTGATTAAGGCGCTGACCCACTAGGGCGAAAAACGGGTGCTAGAGCGCTTTGATGCCCTGCACCGCGCCCTGGCTGAGATAGCCGCCCAGCAGCAAAAAAACAACCGCGAGGTGCTGGAGCTGGAGCGCGAGTTTCGCCGCCACCAGGCCGAGGCCGAGCGCAACTTTGTACGCCGCGACGATTTTGTGCGCCACGTGGGCGCACTGGAGACGCGCATTGACAACTTTGCCCTGCGCGTAGAACGCGCCCTAGAAAGGAACCCCGCCCCATGATGATGGATTTAGCCAAAATTCGCCGCGAAGATATGCGCTGGCACTTGCTCAGTGCGATTAACTTGAGCCGCCCCGTGGGCATCTACACCGTGCCCCTGCTGTCGGTGATGAAGACCGTTTATGCCGACTGCACCCACCAAGAGGTGCGCGTGAACCTGGACTACCTGGAAGCGCGTGGCCTGGTGCGCATTGAGCGCGACCCCACCGACCGCTGGACGGTGGAGCTAACGCGCCACGGCATTGATTTTGTGGAGTACACGATTGCGGCGCAGCCCGGCATTTCGCGCCCCACGATGACCCAGGCTTGAGCGCGAGAGGACATGATTCATGCCCCCTAAAAACAAGGTGTTTAGCCTGCCGCCCGACCTGAAAGACTGGCTAGATGCGGAGCTGGTGCGCCGTGGTTTTAGCGACTACGCCCAGTTGGCCAAAGACTTGCAGGCACGCGGTGCAGACATCTCTAAAAGCACGCTGCACCGCTACGGTAGCCCGTTTGAAAAATCCCTAGCCCGCGTCAAGCTGGCCAC
>JAHAYB010000126.1 GCA_018384835.1 Comamonas sp. | reverse complement strand
CCGGGGGCCCCGCGGGCGGGCCCCGGCGCCCCCCCGCCCCGCCCCCGGGCCGGCGCCGGCGCACTAGGGGGCTTTGCCGCGACAGGGAGCGCAGCCGTTGGTGCTGGTGCAGCCGCAGCCGCCGATGGCTCAACCGAGGCGGTGCGCTGACTGGGCGCAGTCTTGGTCAGTTTGATGGAGTTGGCCGATTTGGCCGGTTTGGCCGCTGGTGCTGAGGCGTTGGTATTGGGCAGCCACAGGGTGATACCCATTTCTTGCAGAATGGCCAAGCGGCGGGGGTCAAGGTTCAGGCGCATAGGATTTGGCACATTACCACAGCGTCCTCACGCCCGGCAGGCTGGGCTGCGTAGTAGTTCTTGCGTCGCCCAGCTTCGATAAAGCCGTGGTGCAGGTACAGGCTGTGCGCCCGGCTATTGCTGGCGCGTACCTCCAACCACAGCGATTGCAGTTGCAGGCCATCCGCCCATTCTTGCAAAGCGGCCAGCAGGCATTGACCATAGCCCTGCCCTTGCTGCGCAGGCGCAACGCTGATGCACAGCAAATGCCCCTCATCAACGGCTTGCATGGCCATGTAAAAGCCCAATAGCTCGCCGTGGCGCACCAGAACTTCGCCGTGATAGCCCGCTTGCAAGCTGTCGGTGAACTGGCGCAGACTCCAAGGGTGGTGCTGGGCTTGGGCGTCGAGCGCAGCGACGGCGGGCAGCCACTGCTCTGTCATGGGTAGGCGCTGGGCGGGGGCTTGGCAAATTAGCATAGTTAGTTAGAGATAGCCGCTTTGGCCGCTGTCGCCGCAGCGCGTTCTGCCGTGGTCTGCGCCACCTTGTCGCGCACGTAGAGGGGCAGCGCCTGGGCAGCAGGCATGGCCGCACCGCTAGCCAGCAGCGCCGGAGCCAGCGCCAGCAAAGCCGTGGCCGTGGGCAGGGCGTGGTAGTGCGCGGCCTGTGGGGCTAGGTCGGCATACGCCGCCTGGGCATTGCCAGCCACCGCCAGCCCGGCGGGTAAGGGCAGTTGGCTAGGGGCGCACAAGCCAATGGGGCTGATGGCCTGCCACTGGCCGACCTGCGCCGTCCCTTCTGTGCCGGGCAGGTAGCGCCAATGGGCGTGATAGACCTCGGACATGCGGGCATCGAGCACGGCCATGACCTCCGTCAGGCCATGGGCTTGACGCGCAGCTTCGGCCACCGCGCACAGGCTGGGAATGGGCAGCACGGGCAGCTCTGCACCCAGCGCCAAGCCCTGCGCCACCGAGCAGGCTGTGCGCAGCCCGGTAAACGAGCCTGGGCCTTGACCAAACACAATCGCCGCTAAATCTGCCCATTGCAATTGCAGGGCGTGCATCCCTTGCAGAATCTGCGGAATCAAATGGGTGGAGGAGGCCGCGCCCCCCGCGCCTTGCCATAGCCATTGCTGGTCAGCGCGTTGCAGGGCGATAAAAACTTGGTCAGTGCTGGTATCGAAGGCGAGCAGGTTCATGGGGGGATTATCGGGGGCTGGGGCAGTAGCAATGCTGGGCAAAATGCCGAGATGCAAGATTCTTCCATACACACGCACGCGCCGCTGGCGCATTCAGGCGGGCATTTATTGGCCACGCATCTACAGGCCGTTGCTATTTTGGCCGCTGATTTTGCGGCGGCCTTGGATAAGGCGGGGCATTCCAAGGCTTGGGCACGGGCAGCCGGGCTATGGCATGACTTGGGTAAGTACCGCTCCGGTTTTCAAAAATACGTGCGCCAAGCCGATGGTGAAAACGCCCATATCGAAGGCAAGGTATCCGGGCGCGAAAAAACCCATTCTGCCGCTGGCGCACTGTGGGCGATACAGCAGCTAAACCAGCCTGGCCGCCCATTGGGCAATATCTTGGCCTATCTGATAGCAGGCCACCATGCCGGGCTGGACGACTGGCATAGCGGCTTGAGCCATCGCCTAGCCAGCGACGATGCCCAGCGTGAACTGGCTGAAGCCCTAGCCGCCCAGCCGCCCGCTGAGGTGCTGGCACATGGCGAGTTGGTGGCGCAAATCCCAGGTGGGGCGGCAGGCTTTGCACTATGGGTGCGAATGCTGTTTTCTTGCCTAGTGGATGCCGACTTTCTGGACACCGAAGCACACTTTGACGCAGGCAAGCCGCAGCGGCGGGCAGGCTTTCCCACACTGGCGCAGATGCGGCAGGCGTTTAATGCCCACATGGCCGCGTTGCCCGTCCACCCCACGCCGGTGAACGCTTTGCGTGCCGATGTCCTGCGCCAGTGCCGCGCCAAGGCGGCCTTGCCGCCGGGATTCTTTTCGCTGACGGTGCCGACGGGCGGTGGCAAAACGCTCTCCAGCCTGGCCTTTGCGCTGGAACATGCCCAAGCGCATGGGCAGCGGCGCATTATTTACGCCATCCCCTACACCAGCATCATTGAGCAGACGGCAGATGTATTTCGCAAGGTGTTTGCCGTGCTGGGCGAGGAGGTGCTGGTTGAGCACCATAGCCAAGCCGAATCCGCCCCTGAGCAGGAAACCCCGCGCAGCCGCCTAGCCAGTGAGAATTGGGACGCGCCGCTGGTTGTGACCACCAACGTCCAACTGTTTGAATCGCTGTTTGCCGCCAGAACCTCGCGCTGCCGCAAGCTGCACAACATTGCAGGCAG
>JAHAYB010000094.1 GCA_018384835.1 Comamonas sp. | reverse complement strand
ACCACCAACGCAACGGCTGTTGCTAAAATTAAAGTCACCAACAATAAAGTAATAAACATAGCAAGCACCTATTCTTGTTTCCGCTTTAATTTTACCAACGTGAGCGAAAAACCCCGTCATTTATAGCATGGCACGGATACCTGTAGCAGCGCCAACGCCAAATATGCCCGCTTCGCGAGGCTCTCGTACCACGCCCTAGGGCAGGAACCTGCCATAGCAACTTATTGCGGCTTCATGCCACAGCAAGCGCCTTCTTGCAACTGGGTCTGGATGCCAGCGTAGTGGCCGCTGACCGGCTCATCCTCAGCCACCAGTTACCACATCCTTAGCAGTCGGGCAAGAAAGCACAAACAGCCATATCGACTTTTACGGCTACATACACCAAAATTAGGTAAAAAAAACGAATTCACAGACAATCGCTATCTTCGTTTTCCCTAATTCGTTTTTGTTCTGATTTTTTCCCCATGACTACCCACTACCAGGTTCGCCCCGCAACCCTTCGTGATGCCAAGGCTATTGCCCAAATCCATACGACAGCCGCACTAGAGGCTTATCGCGGCATAGTCCCAGACGATCAGCTCAAAGGCATGTCTTCAGTTGAAAAGCGCCAAGCCTACTGGCGCGAAGCCATTGAGTACTGCGAGCCCCAAGTACAAGTAGCCATTGATGGCGACAAAATTGTGGGCTTTGTCGGCTTTGACCGTTCACGCGATGCCAAATCACGCCAAACCACGGGCGAGATTTGGGCCATCTACGCCGCGCCCAGCCACTGGGATAAGGGCGTGGGAGTGACCCTATGGGATGCGGCACGCGAGGGCTTGCTAGAAGAAGGCTGCACCAACGTCACGGCCTGGGTTCCGCTGCGCAATGAGCGTGCCCTGCGCTTTCACGAGATGGCAGGTTTTAAGCGCGAGATGACTACGGCAAAAACTGCCCAAGTCGGCGCTATCAAAATTGAGGAAGTGCGTCTGCACCGCCCCTTAAATGGCTAATGCGGCTATCACTGGCATTGCCCCGCCGTGCTTGCACTGGGAGTACAACGGCCAGCAGCACCAAGCCCTTTGGCATAGCGAGGCGGGGCGCTCCCCCCCGCAGCGCTTGGTGGTTGCAGATGACGGCATGGCCGCTGATACCGCCTACCGCCTGATTTGCGAAGGAGCCGCCCTGCTTTGGCAGGGCGATTTTTTTAATGCCAGGCACCTGCTGCAAGCCTTACAGCGGCGCGTGGATAAATCCCAAAATAAGCCCCAAAAAACCGCGAAGACTACGAAAACCGCATCGGCTTGGCACACAGCCGCCACGCCTGAGCAACGCGCCCAAATTTTTCACCAGCAGCGCCAAGCCCAGGCTAGGCGAGCGCATATCTTGGGCAGCCTGCTGCTTCCCCTGACGGCAGAGGAACACATCCCTCTGCGCCGTGCCCCCTCGGTGCAAGCGGCTTGCCGCCAGGCTTGGGGGCTGATGGCCGCCAGCGGCCAGGCCAAGGTGCTGGCTTTGCGCGAGCTGCTGGGCATCGTCAGCGCCTACGAGTGGCGCAAAAAAGGCGTAGCCATTGCCGCCTTGCAAGCGCCCGGAGCGGCTGTGTACGACCGCATTCATCCGCATTACGGCGTGTTCTCCCCGGTGCGTGGGGAGTATGTCGATTTATTAGCCCAAGCGCCTTTGCCCGCTTTGCTGCGTACCAACCCTGGCGCTGCTGTGTGGGATATTGGTACGGGTACGGGCGTAGTGGCGGCAGTGTTGGCGCATCGCGGGCTAACGGGCATTGTGGGGACGGATACCTCAGCGCGTGCTTTGGCCTGCGCCCAGGACAATGTAGAGCGCCTAGGTCTTGCCCCGTCAGTGCAACTACAAACAGCCGATTTATTCCCCAGTGGCCAAGCGAAAGCGGCCTTGGTGGTCTGCAACCCGCCATGGCTACCAGGGCGGGCAAGCACCAGCTTGGAGCAAGCGGTTTATGACCCCAATAGCCAAATGCTGCGCGGCTTTTTGCATGGCCTATCCCAGCACCTTCTACCTGGGGCAGAGGGTTGGTTGATTCTTTCTGACCTGGCCGAGCACCTGGGTCTGCGCAGTCGCGCCGAATTGTTGCAATGGATAGCCGCTGCCGGTTTAACGGTTGTGGGTCGGCTTGATACCCGCCCCCGCCATCGCAAAGTGGACAACAGCAGCGACCCTTTGCACCCCGCCCGCGCTGCGGAGGTCACGAGTCTTTGGCGGCTGGGTGTTTTGACTCCCTCCCCTGTTTCAGACGGTATGGATGCCTAGTGCATTAGTGCGTGACTGCTGTCACCATCTCGTCTTACGCCCTACTTACACTGGGGGCATAATGCTGGGCTTCTTTAACCTTCTTTAACCAATACGGAGTTCTTCACCATGACTATTCTTGTTGCCTACGCCCCTCGTCCTGAAGGGGAGGCCGCTTTGGAAAAAGCGATTGAAATTGCCACACGCCGCGATGTGCGTTTGTTTGTGGTGAATGCAGCCCCAGGCGGCCCGAACGAAGACCCTGACCTATTGCCTGGCTACGAAGCCGATGCCATGGAAAAGCGCCTCAGTGATTTGAAGATTCCCACCATCTTCAAGCAATTTGTACGCGGCAAAAACATCATTGAAGAAATTGAACAACTGGTGATACAAGAGGATGTGTCTCTAGTCGTTATTGGCTTGCGCAAGCGCTCTGCTGTCGGCAAGCTGCTACTGGGTAGCGTGGCGCAAGATATTTTGATGACCGTCCCTTGCCCGGTGCTAGCGGTCAAGGCCAACTAATAACAACCACTGGTGTTTGCCAGAGCTATCAAAGCCATCTGCTGTATCTGGTGCATTTAGTGCATCCGGTACAGGTAAGGCATTAGCGCTTGAGCAACTGGCGCAAACGCAGCCCCGCCAGTAGCAACACACCAAAATACAGCAGCGCCGCCAATGCAAGGCACAGGGCTAAAACCCCTACGCGCTGCCACTGCCCTAGCGCCAGCCAATCCCAATAATCGGCCAAGCCCAGCAGCAGTGCGGCCAATAGGCTAGATGCCGCTACCACCTGAGCACCATACACCCCCCAGCCCGCACTAGGGCGGTAAGCACCCCGGCGTATCAACCCCACCAGCAGCCAAGTGGCATTGACCAAAGCCGCCAACCCAATGGACCAAGCCAGCCCCGCATGTTGCCAGCGTGGCACTAAAGACACGTTGAGCACCTGCGTGAGCACCAGCACTACCAGCGCAATTTTTACCGGCGTGCGCATATCTTGGCTGGCAAAGTAGCCCGGAGCCAGCACTTTGATAGCCACCAAGCCCAGCAACCCCACGCCATAGCCCACCAGCGCCAAGGCAATTTGCTGCACATCCGCACCCTGTAACGCCCCACGGTGAAACAGCGTTGCCACCAGCGGCTGGGCAAACGCCAGCATCCCCACCGCGCACGGCACGGCCAGCAACACCACCAGGCGCAGCCCCCAGTCGAGCATTTGGGAATAACGCTGCGCATCGCCCGCTGCCTTGGCGGCGGCCAGTTGCGGTGTCAGCACCACCCCCAGCGCCACGCCCAGCAAGGCCGTGGGAAACTCCATCAAGCGGTCGGCATAGAACAGCCAAGTCACGCTACCGGCCACCAGGTAAGAGGCAATTTGCGTATTAATCATCAGCGACAACTGCGCCACCCCCACGCCCAGCAGGGCAGGAGCCATCAACTGCAAAATCCGGCGCACACCGGGGTCTTGCCACGCCTCTTTTATCACCTGCCAGCGCCAGCCAATATGGGGGAGTAGGCGTTGGCGGTGCAGTGCCGGAATCTGTACCCCCAACTGCAACACGCCACCGAGCATTACCCCAGCGCACATGGCATAAATCGGCTCAATGCCGCGCTGTGCAAACCAGGGGGCAAGAAAGGCCGCCGCTGCAATCATGCTGATATTGAGCAGCACCGGCGTAGCTGCTGGCAAGGCAAAACGTCGCCAAGTATTAAGCACTCCGGAAGACAGCGCCACCAGCGACATAAAGCCAATGTAGGGAAACATCCAGCGCGTCATGCGCACTGCCGCCTCTTGTGTTTGCGCCTCGGCAAAGCCACTGGCCAGCAGCCACACCAGCAGCGGCGCACCCAGCACACCCAGCAGGCAAGTGAGCAGTAGCACCCAAAACAGCACCGTGGCCACCTGCCCAATCAGCAAGCGGGTGCGCGTGCCCCCCTCCTGCGCCTTGCTGGCCGCCAGCACCGGCACAAAAGCCTGGCTGAACGCCCCCTCGGCAAACAGGCGGCGAAACAAATTGGGAATGCGAAAGGCCACGTTGAAGGCATCCGTTAGCGCATTGGCACCAAACATCGAGGCCATCAACAAATCGCGCACCAGCCCCGTTACCCGCGAGGCCAGCGTCAACAGCGAAACCGTAGAGACAGATTTGAATAAAGACACCCGCGCAGTGTAGCCAGTCCCTACGGCGCTCTGTACAGATTAGGGGTAAATTCGTTATAATTTTCGGTTTGCTGGCAACATCCACAAACCATTTAAAGGAATTTCAAGCATGGCAACTAAAGCCAAAAAGAACCCCCGCCTGGCCTCTGGCCGTAAACGCGCCCGTCAAAACGTAGCGCTTAACGCAGCCAATACTTCGCTGCGCTCCAAATACCGCACCGCCGTTAAGAAGGTTGAAAAAGCCGTCTTGGCCGGTGACAAAGCACAAGCTACCAGCCTGTTTCAGCAAGCCCAGTCGATTATGGACACCATTGCTGACAAAGGCATCTTCCACAAAAACAAGGCCGCTCGCGATAAGAGCCGCCTGTCTGCCAAAGTTAAAGCTCTGGCTCTCGCCGCTTAAACCACACCCGGTTTAAGCACCGCCCAGATGGTGCTTCACCCTATGAAGCCCCACCTGCCGTTTGCATAGGGTGCGCTGCCAGCAATTAAAAAAACCGCCTCAATCGAGGCGGTTTTTTTGCGACTGGTGCGACTGGAGGCTTCAATCTCATGGGGCGGCTTGCATATCCACCATATCCACCATATCCACCCAAGCAGGCCAGGGCTGCTGCCCCGCTACTGGCAAGCTACGCGCTAGCAAAACTGCGCGGGCGGTGGCTATGGCCACGGCTTCTGCGGCTAGGGTGAATAAGGTCATTAAACCCATATTGCCGCCTGCTTGGCCGGTGGCTAGGGCAAACAGGGTGTCGCCATCACTCATGGTATGGACGGGGTTGATAGCGCGAGCCAGGCCGTCATGCCCTACGGTGGCCAGGCGCTGGGCTTGGGCTTTGCTCAGGCGGGCATCGGTGGCGATAACGCCAATGGTGGTGTTGCTGCCCGCCAGCAGGGGGTGGGGGCTTTCTCCAGCCAAGAGGGCATCGCGAGCGCCGTACAGTTGCCGGCCATCTGCGCTGCGGCTGCCTGCCAGCAAAGTGCCGTTATGGGGGTGATAGACATCGCCCACGGCATTGCAGGCAATCAGGGCGGCCACCGTCACCCCCTCCACCGTAAAGCTGGCCGTACCGATGCCGCCTTGCATGGCGCGCTCCAGGCCAAACATCTTGCCCACCAATGCCCCTGCACCTGCGCCAACGCTGCCTTCCTGCGGGCGTTGCCAGGGCTGGGCGGCTTGGCAGGCGGCATAGCCAGCAGCGGCATCGGGGCGGATGCGGGCATCACCCACGGGCAAATCAAACAGCACGGCGGCGGGAACCAGGGGGATACGCGCCACACCTACGTTCAAGCCCGCGCCCTGCTCTTCCAGCCAGCGCATACAGCCGCTGGCAGCATCCAGCCCCCAGGCGCTGCCGCCCGCCAGGGTAATGCCGTGTACTTGCTGCACCAGATTGCTGGGGTGCAGCAAATCCGTCTCGCGAGTGCCGGGGGCTGCGCCGCGTACATCAACACCGGCAACCGCGCCCTCGGGGCAGAGCACCACGGTGCAGCCGGTAGGCCGCTGGCTATGGGTAAAGTGCCCGAC
>JAHAYB010000093.1 GCA_018384835.1 Comamonas sp. | reverse complement strand
GATTTGGATGCAGCCATGACGGCCAGCCGCTTGCAGCGCCTGAAAGAGGCCGACTTCAACCAACTCAGCGCCAGCGAATACCACCTGGTGCAGCAACTGGTGCAAAGCCTGGCCTTGCCCCTGCCCACCGTAGCAGGGCGCAGGCAGCGGGCTGGCAGCCGAGGGGCGCGTATCCACTGGGGGCGTACCTTGCAGCAGGCAGCGCGTACCGGTGGGGATGTTGCCATGCTGCACCGCTTGCAGCGCCGCCGCCAGCCGTTGCCTCTGCTGGTGTTGGTGGATGTGTCAGGCTCTATGGAGCGCTACGCCCGCCTGCTGCTGGCGTTTATCCATGCGGCGACTGGGCAGCGGGTTTTAGGCGGCCAGCGCCTGACTGTGCGCCGTGACGTATTCGCCTTTGGCACCGGGCTGACTGACTTGACCCCAGCTTTCACCCATGCTGATACCGATGCCATGCTGACCCAGGCCGGGCAGATGATTCGTGACTTTGCCGGTGGCACCCGCCTGGGTGACAGCCTGACCACCCTGCGCCAACAACATGCCCGTCGCTTGGTGGGGCGGCGCACCCTGGTGCTACTCATTAGCGATGGGCTGGACACTGGCGAGCCTGAAGACCTGGCGCGTGAACTGGCCTGGCTCAAGCGCCATACTCGCAGCCTGTTATGGCTGAACCCCCTGCTGCGCTTTGATGGCTATCAGCCCAGCGCCCGTGGTGCCGCCGTGCTGCACCGCCAGGCCGATGCCATGCTGGCCGTTCACAACATCACCAAGCTGCAAGAACTGGCTGCTGCCATTGCCCAGTTGCTGGGCAGCGGCGGCTATCGCCAACGAACTAATTAATTAACTAATTGATTGATTGAAGGAGACTTTCTTATGGAAATGCAAGGTACACGTCAACTGCCCGTCAACCAGCAACAAGCCTGGGACGCATTGAACGACCCCGAGATGCTCAAGCTATGCATCCCCGGCTGCGACAGCATTGAAGCCACGGGCGACAACGCCTATGCCCTGGTCAACGCCATCAAGGTCGGCCCCGTGGCGGCCAAGTTCAAAGGCAATATCGCCCTGGCCGATATCAATGCCCCAGCCAGCTACACGCTGAACTTTGAGGGCAATGGCGGCGTGGCCGGTTTTGGCAAGGGCAGCGCCCAGGTCAGCCTGACCCCCAACGACGAAGGCTGCGAGCTGGCCTATAGCGTGAATGCCAGCGTGGGCGGCAAAATTGCTCAGGTAGGGCAGCGCTTAATTGATGGCGTAGCCAAATCCATGGCCGAGAGCTTTTTTAAGCGCTTTGACGAAGAGGTCAAGCGCCGCCACGGCCTGCTTGACGAGGAAGAGACCGACAAGCCCGGCGCTTTGAAAAAAATGTGGGGCAAGCTCACCGGCGGCAGCAAAGCCGAGGGGGATGAAGCCTCTAAGGACGAAAAACAGGAAAGCTGATATGGAAAACCTAGACCTGACCGTGCTACGCGCCCTGCGGGACTGGCGCGTGGCAGGCAAGCAAGCACTGCTGGTCACTGTGGTGCGTACCTGGGGTTCTTCGCCTAGGCCGATAGGCTCCATCATGGCGCTGTGCGCAGATGGGGCGGTGATTGGCTCGGTATCAGGCGGCTGTATTGAAGATGATTTAATTGCCCGCTACGCCCACCACGGCCAAGGCCGCAGCGCCGATGCCCTGCCGCGCAGCAGCGCCCCGCAATGGGCAAAGTATGGAGTTACCGCAGAAGAAGCTTTTCGCTTTGGCCTACCTTGCGGCGGCACTTTAGAGCTGCTGCTGGAGTTTGACCCCGACGCTGCCCAACTCAGCACCCTGGTTAAAACCCTGGAAGCAGGCCGCCTAGTGCAGCGCCAAGTGCGCTTGGCTGATGGCGCTGTCAGCCTGCACCCCTTAGATGCCCCCGCCGAGCTGGTCGTGCAGGACGATAGCCTGAGCAACTGCTTTGGCCCGGAGTACCGGATGCTCATCATCGGCGCGGGGCAGATGAGCGAATACCTTGCCACCATGGCGCAGTTCTGCGGCTTTGCCGTCACCGTGTGCGACCCGCGTGAGGAATACCGCAGTAGCTGGCAAGTGCCTGGGGTGCAACTACTCACCACCATGCCCGACGACACCGTGGCGGCCATGCAGCCCGACGGGCGCACCTGCATCATTGCGCTCACCCACGACCCCAAGCTGGATGATTTGGCGCTGCTGCAAGCGCTGGAATCGCCCGCCTTCTACATCGGCGCTATTGGCAGCAGGCGCAACAACGCCGCCCGCCGCCAGCGCATGATGGAGCACTTTGAGCAAACCGAGGCCAGCCTGGAACGCCTGCGCGGCCCTGTTGGCGTGTATATAGGCAGCAAAACCCCGCCGGAGATTGCCGTCAGCATCATGGCCGAGGTACTGGCCGTTAAAAATCAGGTGGCGCTGCCCAAGGCGGTAGATATCGCCCACGTGAAAGACCAGCAAGCCGTGGCCGCTGCTGGTTCGTCATGCACTCTATAGGTGCTATAGGCGCAGTCCTGATGGCCGCAGGCGCTGGGCGGCGTATGGGCTACCGCCCCAAGGCGCTGCTGCACCGTGCAGGTCAGCCCCTGCTGCTGCGCCAGATTCACCTGCTGCACCTTGCGGGGTTGCGCCATGTGGTCGTGGTGCTGGGGCACCACGCAAGCACCTTGCAAACCCTGCTGGCGCAAGCTGCCCCAGGCTTTACCCACCCCGTACAGCAAGCGCAAAACCCAGCGCCTGATGCTGGCCCAGGCTCTTCATTGCGCTGTGGGCTGGCCGCTTTGCCGCCTGATTTGGCCGCTGTGATGGTGCTCTTGGCAGACCAGCCGCTGCTAGAAGCGGCGGATGTGGCGGCCGTTCTTACCGCCTGGCAGCAGCGCCCCCTTGGTATTGCCCTGTTGCAGCCTTGCTATCAGGGCGATATGGGCCCCCCCCTCATGTTTGATGCCCCCTTGCGTCAGCACCTGATGGCGCAAGCGCCCCATGCGCCAGGGCTGCGCCAATGGCGCAAGCAGCACCCAGCGCAGACGCTGCTCTGGCCTGCCACCCACCCACGCTACACCACGGATGTGGACAGCCCTGAGGCGCTACAAGCCTTACAGGCGCAGGGAGTGATGGACGTGCAGCAGCCGCTGCTAAAAAGTTAGGCGACTAAGCAGGAAACACGCCGGTGGACAAATAGCGGTCGCCCCGGTCACACACCACAAACACAATGGTGGCGTTGCGCTCGCGTTGGGCAATTTGTTGCGCTACCCAGCAAGCCCCAGCCGAAGAGATGCCGCCAAAAATGCCTTCTTCACGCGCCATGCGGCGAGCCATGTCTTCAGCATCGTCTTGGCTGACCAGTACCAGCTCATCGACTAGGCTGGCATCGTAGATGGCGGGCAGGTATTCCTCTGGCCATTTGCGAATGCCTGGAATGCGCGAACCTTCGCTAGGCTGCGCCCCAATGATGCGAATAGCCGGGTTTTGCAGCTTCAAAAAGCGTGCCACGCCGGTAATCGTGCCGGTGGTGCCCATGGCGCTAACGAAGTGGGTAATCTGCCCCTCGGTTTGCTGCCAGATTTCTGGGCCTGTGCCTTCAAAGTGGGCGCGTGGGTTATCGGCATTGGCAAACTGGTCAAGCACCACGCCCTTGCCTTGGCTGACCATTTGCGCTGCCAAGTCACGGGCGTATTCCATGCCGCCGCTTTTGGGGGTGAGCACCAGCTCTGCGCCGTAAGCCTTCATGCTTTGGGCACGCTCCACAGATAAGTCCTCGGGCATGATGAGCACCATGCGGTAGCCCTTGATGGCTGCTGCCATCGCCAGGGCAATGCCGGTGTTGCCCGAGGTGGCCTCAATCAGCGTATCGCCGGGGCGAATCTCGCCGCGCTCTTCAGCGCGTTGAATCATGGATAGCGCAGGGCGGTCCTTGACCGAGCCAGCAGGGTTGTTACCCTCCAGCTTGCCCAATAGCACATTGCCACGGGTGTGGTTATCGGCGGCGCTAATGCGTTGCAATGCAACCAGGGGGGTGGAACCAATGGTGGATTCAATCGTTGGGTATTTTTTTTGCATGGGTGAAATATATGCCATAATTACGCCTTCGTTGCGATTTGCCCGGGTGGTGAAATTGGTAGACGCAGGGGACTCAAAATCCCCCGCCGCAAGGCGTGCCGGTTCGATTCCGGCCCCGGGCACCACAAACCGCAACAGCGCTATTATCGCGAGGTGGAGCAGCTTGGTAGCTCGTTGGGCTCATAACCCAAAGGTCGGAGGTTCAAATCCTTCCCTCGCAACCATAGACACAGCCCGTTGCAGTTTTTACGCTGTAGCGGGCTTTTTTTATGCCTTCTATCCAAGGAGATGTCGTGAAATTCCAAGGCTCAGACAACTACGTTGCCACCCAAGACCTGATGCTGGCCGTCAACGCCGCCCTGCAACTCCAGCGCCCCCTGCTGGTCAAGGGCGAGCCAGGCACAGGCAAGACCATGCTGGCCGAAGAAGTAGCCGCAGCGCTCAACATGCCGCTTTTGCAATGGCACATCAAATCCACCACCAAGGCGCAGCAGGGGCTGTATGAATACGATGCCGTCAACCGCCTGCGCGATAGCCAACTGGGCGATGCCCGCTCGCAAAACATTGAAAACTACATCGTGCAAGGCGTGCTGTGGCAAGCCTTTACCGCCGAGCAACCTGTGGCGCTGCTGATTGACGAAATCGACAAGGCCGACATTGAGTTTCCCAACGACTTGTTGCGCGAGCTTGACCGTATGGAGTTCTATTGCTACGAAACGCGCCAGCTCATCCGCGCCAAGCACCGCCCGCTGGTGTTCATCACCTCCAACAACGAGAAAGAGCTGCCGGATGCCTTTCTGCGCCGCTGCTTTTTCCACTTCATCAAGTTCCCTGAGCCAGAAACCATGCGCCAAATTGTTGAGGTGCATTACCCCGACTTGAAGGCAGAGCTGCTCAATGCGGCCATGCAGTCCTTCTACAACATTCGCAACCTGCCCGGCCTAAAGAAAAAACCTTCCACCAGCGAGTTGATTGACTGGCTCAAGCTGCTGCTGGCCGAAGAAATCCCGCCCGAGGCGCTGCACAGCGAAGACAACAAAATCAGCGTACCGCCCCTGATTGGTGCTTTGCTGAAAAACGAGCAGGACATTTCCCTGTTCGAAAAGCTGGTGCTGATGAACCAGCGCAACCGCTAAACCGCTAAACCGCTAGACCACACCTCCTATGCTGATTGACTTTTTCTACACCCTGCGCGCTGCCAAGCTGCCGGTTTCGGTCAAAGAGCATCTGGCGCTACTCGAAGCCCTCAAGGCCGGCGTAATTGGCCCCAAAACCCCAGAGGGGCAAGACGGCTGGAGCATGGACGATTTTTATTACATTGCCCGCACCATCCTGGTGAAAGACGAAAAGCATTTCGACAAATTCGACCGCGCCTTTGCCGCCTACTTTCAGGGTGTGGAGCTACTCACCGACCTGACGCAAAGCGTACCCCAGGACTGGCTGCGCCAAATGCTGGAGCGCGAGCTATCGCCCGAAGAAAAAGCCGCCATCCAAGCCATGGGCTGGGACGAGCTAATGGAGACGCTGAAAAAACGCCTGGAAGAGCAAAAAGAGCGTCACCAAGGCGGCAATAAATGGATTGGCACCGGCGGCACCAGCCCCTTTGGCCACGGCGGCTACAACCCAGCAGGCATACGCATAGGCGGTGCGGGCAAAAACCGCAGCGCCGTTAAAGTCTGGGAAAAACGCGCCTACCGCGACTATGACGACACCCAAGAGCTAGGCACACGCAACATCAAGGTAGCGCTACGCCGCCTGCGCAAATTCGCCCGCCAAGGTGGCGAGATGGAGCAGGACATGCCCAACACCATACGCAGCACCGCCGCCAATGCGGGCTGGCTGGATATCCAAATGATTCCCGAGCGGCATAACAACGTCAAAGTGCTGCTGCTCATGGATGTAGGCGGCTCTATGGACGACCATATCCAGCGCGTGGAAGAGCTGTTCTCAGCGGCCAAGACAGAGTTCAAACACCTGGAGTTCTATTACTTTCACAACTGCGTGTACGACTTTGTCTGGAAGAACAACCACCGCCGCTTTGCCGAAAAGTTCGACACCTGGGACATCATCCGCAAGTACAACCAAGACTACAAACTGATTTTTGTTGGCGATGCCACCATGAGCCCCTACGAAATCCTGCACCCCGGCGGCAGCGTGGAATACATGAATGAAGAGCCTGGTGCCGTCTGGCTGCAACGCCTGACCGAGGCTTTTGCCCAACACGCCTGGATTAACCCCGAGTCGCAAGGCGTGTGGCAATACCGCCAAAGCATAGACATCATCCACCAGCTCATGGGCGGCAAGATGTATCCGCTGACCGTTGAAGGGCTGGAGCGGTGTATGCGCCAACTGTCCAAGTAAGCAGGTCAGCAAGCCTGGCTAGCCATACCGCTAAAGCCGTTTTGCCGCCACGCTTCAAACACCGTCACGGCCACGGCGTTAGATAGGTTCAAGCTGCGCTGCTGGGGCTGCATGGGCAGGCGCAGGCGCTGGGCAGGGGCAAAGCTGTTGCGTAAGTCTGGCTCTAACCCCTGGGTTTCGTTGCCAAACACAAAGTAATCGCCACTGGCAAATTGCAGTTCAAAGGCGTTTTGGCTGGCATGGGTGGTCATGGCAAACATGCGCTGGCTGGCGGGCTGCTGTTGCTGCAAAAAAGCCTGCCAACTGCTGTGGCGCAGCACGCGGGCATATTCGTGGTAATCCAGCCCAGCGCGGCGCATGTAGCGGTCTTGCATGGAAAAGCCCAGCGGCTCAATCAAATGCAGTTGGCAGCCCGTATTGGCCGCTAGGCGAATGATATTGCCCGTGTTGGGCGGTATCTCAGGATGGACTAAAACAATATGGAACATGGGCAATAGCGCTTGGAAAGGGCGATTATCACTGGTGCTGTGCCAGCTACTGGCAACAGTGGTGCAGTGGGGCTTGAGTTTCTGTCACAATGAGCGGCTTATTTTTTCACCCTTTGCCCCATCGATGGGGTCCGTCCCGTAAAGGAAGAACAGTCATGGCAAGCGAACTCATTAAGCATGTCTCCGATAACAGCTTTGATACCGATGTGCTGCAAGCAAGCGGCCCTGTTTTGGTTGATTTTTGGGCAGAATGGTGCGGCCCTTGCAAAATGATTGCCCCCATCTTGGACGATGTCGCGCAAGCCTACGAGGGCAAAGTCCGCATCATGAAGATGAACGTGGATGAGAACCGCGCCATGCCTGCCAAGTTTGGCATCCGTGGCATTCCTACCCTGATTTTGTTCAAAAACGGCGAGCGTGTGGCCGATAAGGTTGGCGCATTGTCCAAGTCCGATTTGGTGGCTTTCTTGGATAAGCAACTGGCATAAATAGCGCCCTCCTGCGTCACAAGCGGCGCACTATAAGCGCATCCCTTTCCCCTCTGTAGTTCAATGGATAGAACGGACCCCTCCTAAGGGTCAGATGCAGGTTCGATTCCTGCCAGAGGGGCCACGCCCCATTTGATGCAGCGCCATAGAGCTTGAAAACCCGCTACTTCTTGAGGAGGGCGGGTTTTTTATTAGAGCGATTAGAGCGTGTTTGGGCTTACCAAGATGTGCGAAAAGCCCCGTCCTTCTTCATGGCGGGGATGG
>JAHAYB010000091.1 GCA_018384835.1 Comamonas sp. | reverse complement strand
CCATTGACCAGGGCTGATTTTGTTCTAGCCCTACCTGTTTTCGGTATGCAGGTCCGGGACTCCAAACTTGCTCAATGGGATTCCAGCGAAGACAAAGCTTTGGAGCGCTATTACCGGTCTGAGACCTGGGCAATACAAGAGCTGACCAACCGCACAGGCCAAAAAGCGGTCTTTTTAGTGCCGCCCAGCGTGTTGTTCTCCCGTGGCCAGGAGGAGCGTCTGCGGGAGCAATTACTTGAGCGCAACGAGGGGGGCAACGAGCTGCAGAGCATCGTAGCTCTGCCTGGCGGCGTGTACCCATCGTCCAACATCGGTGCGGCTGTTGTTTCCGTCACTCCAGGAAGGCATAACTCCGAGGTGCTGATGGTGGACCTTGGTTTGGCCAAGCGCTCAGCCACAAACGTGGATGAGTTGGTACGCGAATTCAAAGACGTCGCCCTTGGTCTGAAGGACGACCCGGAAAGGGCTTGTCGAGTGACGCCGGACGCCATACGGGAGACCGACTTGTCATTTACACCTTCACGCTACCTGCAAAAGCGGGTCGATGTCGGGCCGAATGCTGTTGCGCTTGTAGACCTCTGCGAAATGCTGAAAGCACCTGTGCTCTCAAGAGACGACGATGCGGTTGAACGCGTCGAAGTTGGCATTGCCGACACCTCTACTTGGCGGCCCGTCGCAGAGGGCCCAACAAAGGTGGCCCGGATTAAGCATCGTAGAGATCTGCCGACCTTGGAGCAAGGTGACCTGGTGGTGTCCATCAAGGGGACCATCGGAAAGGTTGCTTTGATGGGTGCCATTAGCCTAGATGCAATGGTGGTATCCCAAACCTGTCTTGGCTTGCGTATCAAGCGAGGGCGGAGGGATACCGTCTCGCCCGAGTTTCTGCTGATGTATTTGCGCTCGCCCAGTGGGCAGACACAACTGCAAGGGCTGCAGGCCGGTTCCGCCATTCAGCACATCAGCCCACAAACGCTGATGAACTCTTTCCTGGTGCCCGTGCCCGATGTCCACGAGCGTGACGCAGTGGAGCAGGACTATCGACGGCTTTGTGAGCTGGAGGCGGAGAAAGCCTCCCTCGAGCAGCAGATGTCCGACCTGTGCGACACACGCTGGCCTGCCTGATTTCGGCTAAACCTTATCCACACAGAACAAGACCAACCAACACTTGCTATGAACCAAGACTTCAAAAACGCCCTCTGGGGCACGGCCAACACCCTGCGAGGCTCGGTCGACCCCTCTGAATACAAGTACCCCGTCCTGGGTCTCATCTTCCTGAAGTACGCCTCTGAGGCGTTCGCCGCTCGGCGCAATGCGCTGGAAAAGGCCTTTTCTGACCCCAATGACGACCTCTACCTAAAAGACCCGGAGGCCCGCATATCCTTCCTGGAGGACCGCAACTACTACGTCATGGAAAACGTCTTGTGGGTGCCCGAGCGCGCACGCTGGCCCTTCATCCAGGGCAATGCCAAGCAGCCCAACATTGCTGTGCTGCTGGATGAGGCCATGGGTTTGATTGAGGCTGACAACCCAAAGCTGGACGGCCTGCTGCCAAAGGTCTATGTCCGCTCGGTTCTTGAGCAGAACACCCTGGGGTCGCTGATTGACCTGGTGGCGTCCATCAACTTTGACACCAAAGATGGTGGCTACGTCCTGGGCGACGTGTACGAGTACTTCCTGGGCAACTTCGCCGGTGCTGAAGGCAAGAACGCTGGGGAGTTCTTCACCACCAAGCCCATCGTCAGTGTCATCGTCGAGGTGCTGGCTCCGCGCAAGGGCAAGCTGTATGACGGGGCCTGCGGTGCGGGCGGCATGTTTGTCTCTGGCAAGCGCTATGCCTTGTCTCACGGCAGTACCGCCCGAGACATTTCCATCTACGGCCAGGAGCGCAACCCCAATACCTGGAAGTTGGCGGCAATGAACCTGGCCATCCGCGGGCTGGACTTCAACCTCGGTGAGTCGCACGGGGACACGTTCTCTGCCGACAAGCATCCGAACCTCAAGGCCGACTACATCTTCATGAACCCGCCGTTCGGCAAGGACAGCGAGTGGCCACGTGACTCTCTCATGAACGACCCGCGTTGGGCCTATGGCATCCCCCCCGCCAAGCCAGCCCACTTCGCCTGGCTGCAGCATGCGGTACATCATCTCAGCAACAAGGGCCAGTGCGGAATCGTGATGCCCAACGGCACGTTGACCACTACGTCAGGTGGTGAAGACGCCATCCGCCAGAAGATGGTAGAGGACGACGTGGTCGAGTGCATCGTGGCACTGCCTGGCCAGCTCTTCCTGAATACGCAGATTCCTTGTTGTCTCTGGTTTTTGGCCAAAGACAAGTCCAAGAACGGGCGCGACCGTACTGGCGAGGTGCTGTTCATCGATGCACGCAAGCTGGGCTACATGAAATCGAAGGTCAACCGCGACCTGTCCGAAGAAGACATCCAAAAGATTGCCCAGACAGTGCACCTGTGGCGTGAAGACGATGACCGGCTACCGGTTCCAGAGGGACAGGAAGAGCCTACGTATCAGGACACCCCTGGCTTCTGCAAATCAGCCACGCTGGAAGAAATCCAGGGCCACGGCTATGTGCTTTCGCCTGGTAGGTACACGGGCTCCGAGGAGACTGAGGACGACGACGAGGTGTTCAAGGAAAAGCTGGACGAGTTGGTCGGTGAGCTCAAGGGCTTGTTTGGCCGCAGCGACGAGCTGCGCGTTGAGGTCAAGAACGGACTGAAGGAGCTGGGCTATGACCTGTAAGCTTTCGGACTTGGTGATACACCAGATTGGTGGAGGATGGGGGGAAGAGTCTTCGAAAGACGGCTTTAAGAGAGTTGCTGTTATCAGGGGCACTGACATTCCCCGCATTAAAGACGGCGATTTTTCTTCGGTTCCATTCCGATATGAGAAGCAGTCCAAGATACCTCAACGCCTTTTGCAGCCTGGCGACTTGATTATCGAAGTTTCAGGAGGGAGCGCTGCGTCCGGACAGCATACTGGCCGTGCTTTGCACATTACGAAAGAAATACTCTCTCGATTGGGTGGGGAAGTCATCCCCGCCAGCTTCTGCAAGCTGATAAGACTGGACCAAAAAGAAGCGGTCTCGGGGTACTGCAGCTACTTTATTGACTTAATGCACATTACAAAAGAAATTGCTGTATTTGAAAATCAATCAACAGGAATTTCTAATTTTCAGACCTCGAAATTCTTAGAAGCAACCGAGCTTCCGCTCAGTTTCGAGGCACAAAAGGCTGTATGCGAATTTCTGTCAAAGGTCGACGGGTTACGTCTCCACCTGCGCTATCAAAACACCGCCCTTGAAGCCATAGCACAGCGCTTGTTCCGCTCCTGGTTCGTGAACTTTGACCCGGTGCATGCCAAAGCTGCCGGCAAGGAACCTGAAGCAATGTCGGCGGAGCTGGCTGTGCTGTTCCCAGGTGAGTTTGAAGACAGCGAACTGGGGCCGATTCCGAAGGGGTGGTCGGTCACAACCTTCGGGGATGCTTTTGACATCAAAGGCGGCGCCACACCGAGTACGTCAGAGCCACTTTACTGGGATGGCGGTACTCACGCCTGGGCTACGCCCAAGGACATGTCTTCGTTGGCATCAAAGGTGATGTACCGCACCGAGCGTCAGATTACGGCTGCAGGCGTTGCAAAAATCAGCTCCAAGGCCCTGCCTGCCGGGACGGTGCTGATGTCATCACGCGCCCCTGTCGGCTACCTGGCAATCGCAAAAGCCCCCATCTCTATCAACCAAGGGTTCATTGCTATACCTCCTACACAGGGGATTCCTGCATCTTTTACGGTCGAGTTGTTGGCTCAAAAAATGCCGGATATCAAGGCAAATGCAGGGGGTACAACCTTCGCTGAAATCAGCAAGACCCAGTTCAGACCCATCAAATGGACTCGGCCTTCAGACAAGGTTTTGGAGGCATTCGGAAAGCTGGTGGAGCCGCTCTACGCTCAGGTGCACGGAAACTGCTTGCTCGTGGACAGCTTGGCAAGCCTGCGCGACCTCCTGCTCCCTCGCTTGATTTCAGGCCAGCTCAGCCTGGAAGAAGCTGAGCAGGTGGTGGAGGAGGCAATGGCTGCCTGACGAATCGTGCGAGGCTCTTTGATGAAAACGATGCCTCCTATACTTGAGTCATACGGCCAGGGGAGGCCGCGTTCAATCAACGAGCAATACGCATGGCAAAAATCACTGAGAGCGCGGTCGAAGAGGCTGCAATAAGTTGGTTCGAAGAACTGGGGTATGGGTACGCCTACGGTCCTAACATCACCGGTGAGGTTGAGAACCCCGAACGGGACGACCACCGCCAGGTGGTGCTGAAAGAACGCCTGTTGGCAGCGCTCAAGCGCATCAACCCGGGCGTGCCCGCTGTTGCGCTCAAGAAGGCCGTGGCTGTCTTGTCGACCTACGAGAACCCCGACCTGGTGCAGTCCAACATGGGCTTTCACCGGATGCTGCTCGATGGCGTGCGCGTCATGTTCGCCGCTGGGGGGCAGCAAGAGGCCACCATCGTCAAAGTGGTGGACTTTGACAGCGAGGCCAACAACGACTGGTTGGTCGTCAACCAATTCACAGTCCAGGGCCCCAAGCACAACTGCCGCCCTGACGTCGTGGTGTTCCTCAATGGCCTGCCCCTGGTGGTCTTCGAGCTGAAGAACCCGGCCGATGAAAACGCCGACATCTGGATGGCGTTTGACCAGGTCCAGAACTACAAGAACGACATCAAGTCCCTGTTCCACCACAACGCCTTCAACGTCATCTCGGACTTCTCCAATGCGCGGTTTGGCTCCCTGACTGCCAACAAAGAGCGTTTCCTGGGGTGGCGCACCATTGACGGGGTTGAAATCGACCCCTTAGGCGAGCAGCAGGAGCTGGAGACCCTCATCCGCGGGATGTTCGGAAAAGACCTTTTTCTGAAGTATCTGCGCAACTTCATTCTGTTCGAGGACGAGGGCGTCCTGGTCAAGAAAATCGCGGGCTACCACCAGTTCCACGCGGTGCTGGCCGTGGCCGAGAGCGTTATCCGCGCTTCGGCCCCGGGCGGCGACCGCAAGGGTGGCGTGGTGTGGCATACCCAAGGCGCGGGTAAATCCATCGAGATGGTCTGCAGTACCTCGGTGCTGCTCATGACGCCTGAACTGCAAAACCCGACCATCGTTATGGTCACGGACCGCAACGACCTCGATGGCCAGCTGTTCGAGACCTTCTGCAAGAACGCCGACCTGATACGGGAGATGCCGGTGCAGGCCGACAGCCGCGAAGAGCTGCGTCGCTTGCTGGACAGCCGCCCCTCTGGTGGCGTCATCTTCACAACCATCCAGAAGTTCGGGCTTGAGGCTGGCGAGAAGGTGTTCCCGGCCTTGACCAAGCGCGAAAACGTGGTGGTCATCTGCGACGAAGCCCACCGCAGTCAGTATGGGTTCACCGCGCATATCGAGGAGAAGGACGGCTCCCTCAAGTACGGCTACGCCAAGCACATGCGCGATGCGCTGCCGGTCGCCACGTTCGTGGCGTTCACGGGCACCCCGGTGAGTAGCACGGACCGAGACACTCGCGCAGTGTTCGGTGACTACGTCCACATTTACGACATCGAGCAGGCGGTTTCTGACGGGGCCACGGTGCCGGTCTACTACGAGAGCCGGCTGGTCAAGCTGGACCTCAAACCAGAAGAGACGCCCCACATCGACGAGCAGGCGGAGGAGCTGAGCGAGGACGAAGAAGAGGCGGCCACCTCTGCGCGGTACCGGAAGTGGGCGGCGCTCGAGAAAATCGTGGCAGCCCAGCCGCGCTTGGCTCAAGTGGCCGAAGACCTGGTGAAGCACTTCGAGGAGCGCCAAAAAGTCCAGGACGGCAAGGCCATGGTGGTCGCCATGAGCCGCGAGGCCTGCGTCCATCTGTACGGCGAAATCATCAAGATTCGGCCGGACTGGCACAGCGACGAGGTGGACAAAGGTGTCATCAAAATCATGATGACGGGCACTTCAAGCGACAAACCGCACCTGCGCGCCCATGTCTACCCCAAGGATGTCCGCAAGAACCTGGAAAAGCGGTTCAAGGACCCTGGCGACGAGCTGAAAATTGTCATCGTCCGCGACATGTGGCTGACCGGCTTTGATGCTCCGGTGGTCAACACGCTGTATGTGGACAAGCCGATGCGTGGCCACAACCTGATGCAAGCCATCGCACGGGCCAACCGGGTGTTCAAAGACAAGCCCGGCGGGCTTGTGGTCGACTACATTGGTATCGCCAACGAACTGAAGTCGGCCCTGCACGAGTACACGGCTAGCAAGGGCAAGGGACGCCCGACGATTGACGCAGAAGAAGCGCTCGTGGTCTTTTTGGACCAAATGGACATTCTCCGCAGCCTTCTGCATGGCTGCGAATACACTGACTTCCGCTCCAAGGCCCTGGTGGTGCTGCCCAAGGCGGTCAACCACCTGCTCAAGCAAACCCACAAGGACAAGTCAAAAGAAGGTCGACGCCTGTTAGCAGACCACGTGCTGGCCGCCAGTAAGGCATTCGCTCTGTGCTGCACCTTGGACGGTGCCGGTGAGCACCGTGAAGAACTGGCCTTCTTCCAGGCCATCAAGGCGGTACTGACCAAGGCTGACCCCAAGAAGGCGCTGACCGATGAGGCCAAAGAGCACGCCATGCGCCAAATCATCTCGGGCGCCTTGGTGTCAGAGGACGTGGTCGACATCTTTGAGGTCGCGGGACTGAAGAAGCCTGACATCAGCATCCTGTCTGATGAGTTCCTGGACGACGTGCGCCACATGGAGCACCGCAACCTGGCTGTCGAGCTCCTGGAGCGCCTACTCAAGAACGAAATCAAGGCCAAGTTCAAAACCAATGTGGTCAAGAAAAACAAGTTTTCTGACCTGTTGGAGGCGGCGCTCAACCGCTACAAGGCTCGCGCCATCGAGACGGCGCAAATCATCGAAGAGCTGATTGCCATGGCCAAGGAGTTCGAGCGCGAAGCCCAAAGGGGCAAGGAGCTTGGCCTTAGCAGAGATGAGCTGGCTTTCTACGATGCTCTGGCGATGAACGAAGCGTCGGTGCGTCAGTTGGGCGACGCTGCGCTGAAGGAGATTGCACAGGAGCTGACCCGCAAGCTCAAGGCCAGTGCAACGGTGGATTGGTCCAAGCGCGAAAGCGTCCGAGCGGCCATGGTGGTCAAAGTCCGGCACATCCTGACCAACCACAAGTACCCATCGGACAAAGCACAGGAGGCCGTCGACTTGGTGATGAAGCAGGCGGAGGTGTTGTCCGACGATTGGACTGCTACCTAGTTGCGGTGCCAAAACAAGGAGCGGCCTGGAGATTGGGTAGATTCGGGCCCCTGCCGCCGCTGGGGTGGCCTTAACTTTTGAATGCAATGCGCTGGCTGCTGACCCGTCCACATTTGGCTCTTCTCGTCACGCTGACGCTAGCCAGCTGCCTCCCTGGCATCTCCGGGGCCCGCGCCCCTCAGTTCGACAGCACAGCGCTTCTGACGCCACAGCCCACGAGCTTTGCGCAGTGCCCGCAGTTCTTTGCCAACAGCCGGCCCCCAGCGCTCGCACCCCGCCCGCAACTGCGGGAGCTTTGCTATGAAGCGTTTGCGGTGCTGCACAGCGGGACGACCAAAACACCTGTATTTGTCGCGCAGCGGCTCAACCGCCAGGCCATCGAGGACGCGGACGAAAAGCGGGCCAAGCGCTTCTTTGCGGATGCGCGCCTCCCGAGCGGTGAACGTGAGGAGCTCGAGGACTACAAGGGGTCGCCTCAGAATTCGGAAAAAATCGTACGCTAAGAGATGCAAGGTGTCAGGTTGAGGCCATAGACCGCGCATCAATGGTGTCTACAAATTCGGAAAACGGCTCTACTCTGACGGTTTTACC
>JAHAYB010000063.1 GCA_018384835.1 Comamonas sp. | reverse complement strand
GGGGACATGCTGCTGTAGATGCCATAGGTCAGGCCGCGTTTTTCGCGCACTTCTTCCATCAGGCGGGAGGTAAAGCCGCCACCGCCCAGGATGTGGTCGGCTAGCAGCAGGGGCAGAAAATCCGGGTTGCTGCGGGCAATGCCGGGTTGCCCCAAGAGGATATGCGCCTGCGCTGAGGCAAAGGGGATGTCGATATGTTGCGGCGCTTGCAGGGCTTCTACCTCGGCCACGGCGGATAGGCTGGGGCAGGCGGCGTTGGCAATGCTGGCCTGGGGCAGTTGTGCCAGTAGTTGTTGTACTAGCTTATCGGCCTGGGCTTTGTCCAGCGCACCGACGATGCTGACTTTGGCGCGGCAGGGGCGCACGATGGCATGGTGCCAGGCGGCCATGGTGGGGGTGCTGATGGCGGCCAGGCTGCGCTCTGTAACCGGGCGGCCATAGGGGTGGCTGCCATAGACGGCTTGGGCAAAGCCTTTTTGGGCGATGGTGGCGGGGCGGGTATTGGACTCGGCCAGGGCGGCGCTCAGGCGCTGGCGCTCGCGCTGCCAGGTTTTGCTGTTCCAACTGGGGTAGGCAATTTGGCGGCTAGCGAGCGCGGCAGCGCCTTGCAGCAGGTCGGGCTGGCTGAGGCTGCGCAGTTGGTAGCTCAAGCTGTCGCGCCCGGCGTGGGCGTTGAAGTTGGCTCCCAAGTCTGCCCAGGCTTCGCCCAGGGCGTTTTCATCCAGGGCGGGCTGGCCTTTTTGGGCGGTGATGCCTTTGCTGCTCATCAGGGCCACGGCGCTGGATAAGCCTTCCTGCCCGCTGGGGTCGCGGCGGCTGCCGCCGTCAAAGCGCAGTTCTACATCGACCATGGGCAGGCTGGGGCTGTGTATCAGCCAGACCTGTGCGCCGCTGGGCTGGCTCCAGTGCTCAATTGGCAGAAATGCCCAGGCGCTGCTGCTGGCCAAGCTGCCTAGGCTGCCCAATAGGGCGCAGCCCCAGAGGTTCAGGTTCAGGCGGCTGAATGGGCTGGAAGAAAATGGTTGTGCGGTGGTGGTCGTCATTGGGCGTTTTCCCCTTGATTGGCTTCCGTGGCTGGAGTGGCTGCGGTGGTGTTCTTGGGGGCTTGGGGTAGCAGGGTGGCGACGGTGAGCTGCTCATCCCCAAAGTAGCGCTGGGCGACAGATTGCACTTGCTCGGCGCTGATGTTGTGCAGGTGGTAGAGCAACCAGTCTTCCGCATTCACCGGCCAGCCCAGCACCCAGTAGCGCCCCAAGCTTTGCGCCTGCCCCATAAGGGAGTCGCGGCCATAGACTTGGCTGGCCATCCATTGGGTTTTAACGCGGCGCAACTCGGCGTGTTGTACGCCTTCTTTAGCGATACGCTGGATTTGCGCCCGCAGGCCGTCTTCCAGTTGCTGGCTGTTTTTGCCTTCGGCGGGTGTGCCCATCAGGTAGAACACGCCGGGGCCGCGCCCCATGACATCTGCGCCGCTGCTGGCGCTGTCGGCCAGGCGGGTTTGTACCAGGCTGCGCTCTAGGCGTGCGCCACTATAGCCATCGAGTAGGGCAGAGAGCACCAGCAGCGCCAGTGCGTCTTGGTCTTCCTCGCTGGGTTGCTGCATGTCGGCCAGACGCAGGGCGGGGACTTTCCAGGCCATGGCTAGGTAGGCTTGCTTGGCGGGTTGCGCTACTTGCAGGCGCTTGATGCCTAGTTGCGCTGGCTCGGTGCGAGGCTTGCGCTCGGGCAGGGCTTGGCGGGGGATTTGGCCGTAGGTTTGCTGTGCCCATTGCAGCACTTGCTGGGGCTGGACATCACCGGCGACGATGACGGCCGCGTTATTGGGTGCATACCACTGGCGGTAGAAGGCGCGGGCATCCTCGGGGGTGAGGCTGTCTAGGTCGCTCATCCAGCCCACAATCGGGCGGCGGTAGGGGTGGGCGGCGAAGAGGCTGGCCTGCAAATGCTCCATCAGCAGGGCGCGGGGGCGGCCTTCGGTGCGCATACGGCGCTCTTCCTTGACCACTTCCAGTTCTTTGGCAAATTCTTCATCCGGCCATTGGTTGTGGGCGAAGCGCTCGGCCTCCATGCGCATCACATCGGGCAGGCGCTGGGCGGGCACTTGCTGGTAATAACCGGTGTAGTCGCGGCTGGTGAAGGCGTTTTCCTGCCCCCCCAGCGCGGCCACGCGGCGCGAGAATTCGCCCGGCGGCAGCGCTTCAGAGCCTTTGAACAACATGTGTTCCAGCACATGCGCCACGCCGGATTGGCCATCGACCTCATCCATAGAGCCGGTGCGCAGCCATAGCATGTGGATGGCGGTGGGCGCTCGCCGCTCGGGCAGCACAATCAGCTCCAGGCCGTTGGACAGGGTATAAGTCTGGGCTTGGGGGGCGTTGGTCTCAACCGGGGCGGCTGAGACGCTTGGGGCTGTGGCCTCGGTGGACGCAGTGGCCAGGGGCGGCTGTGTGCTGCTGGCAGGTGTTGTATTCTCTGCCAGTGCAGTCAAGCAGCAGGCACTACATAATAAGGAGAGTAAAGCTTTCATAAAATGGTGCGATTCTAAGAAGCGAGCAATGTTCAGTTTTCTCAAAAAAAAATCTCCAAGCCCAGAGCAGGCGGATACCGAGGCTAAAGATAGCCCCTCCACCAGCACTAGTACTAGCACTATGGGCAAACTGCGCTCCATGCTGGGCATGGGCGGCAGTGCAGAGCCAGGCGATAGCCTAGCACCCCCACCCCCCTCCACCAGCGAAGCAGCACCACCGCCGCCAGCAGAAGGCATTGCCGTCGTGGATGCGGCAGAACACGCCTTCAGCCCCGAGCCGCAGGCCAAGCCCCAGCTTGATGAGGATGCAGCAGGTGCAGGTGCAGATGCTGCCCGCCAAGGCTGGATGCAGCGCCTCAAGCTGGGTTTGCGCAAAACCGGCAGCAGCATTACCAGCGTATTTACCGGCACGCAGATTGATGAGCAGCTCTACGAAGAGCTGGAAGACGCGCTCTTAATGGCTGATGCCGGAGTGCAGGCCACGCAATACCTGCTCGATGATTTGAAGCGCCGCGTGAAAGAAGCCAAGGCCACCGAGCCAGCCGCCGTCAAAGGCTTGCTGATTGAGGCACTGACCGATTTGCTACGCCCCCTGCAAAAGCCTCTGGCAATTGGTGCGCAACAGCCCACCGTCATCATGGTGGTGGGGGTGAATGGGGCGGGCAAGACCACCTCCATTGGCAAACTCACCAAATACCTGGCCGACCATGAGCAAACCGTGCTGCTGGCCGCTGCCGACACCTTCCGCGCCGCAGCCCGCGAGCAGTTGGGCGTATGGGCGACGCGCAACACGGTAGAAATCGTCAGCCAAGCGGGCGCAGACCCAGCGGCGGTGAGTTTTGATGCTGTCAGCGCCGGCAAATCGCGCCAGCGCGACGTGGTGCTGGTCGATACCGCCGGGCGCTTGCCCACCCAGTTGCACCTGATGGAAGAGCTGAAAAAAATCAAGCGCGTCATCACCAAAGCCGAGGGCAGCGCCCCGCACGAAGTGCTGTTGGTCATTGATGGCAATACCGGGCAGAATGCGCTGCACCAGGCCAAGGCGTTTGACGCTGCCCTGGGGCTGACGGGCTTGGTCGTTACCAAGCTGGACGGCACGGCCAAGGGCGGTGTGCTGGCCGCCATTGCCCAGGAAAACCCCGTGCCGGTGTACTTTATTGGCGTGGGCGAGCAGGTGCAGGATTTGCAAACCTTCCAGGCGCGTGAATTTGCCCAAGCCCTGCTGGCTTAGGCTTGGTGGCAGCAGCAAGCTGCCAAGTACTGCAACTGCAACTGCAAGCAGCACGATTGTTGTATTTCTTACTTATAGAGAGCGGTTTTTCTTATGTCCTCTTCTTCCCCAACCACCGTACCAGCCCAGGCGGTACAAACACCGGCAGCGCCTGACCCAGCCACCATCACCCCCAACCCAGCCATCCGCAAAACGCCTATCGACATCAAGGTACTGGCCAACTTGGCGCGTTGGACGGGTTCGCTCTCACCCATGTCTTTGGCGCTGGCAACCATCGACTGGGCAGGGCATCTGGCCTTAGCACCAGGCAAGCGCTTAGAGCTATTGAAGCTAGGCATGGGGCAAGCGCAAACGCTGTGGCAGCAAGCCTTTAAGCTGCAAGCCGATGCGGGGCAGCAAACCAACGGCAAGCCCGACCGCCGCTTTGCCGACCCGGCTTGGCAGCAATGGCCTTTTCACGTCATGAAAACGGCCTTCTTGCAAAACGAAGCCTGGTGGGAGCAAGCCACCTCTGGTCTGGCCGGGGTCAGCCGCCACCATCAAGACGTGGTGGCCTTTCTTGCGCGGCAGATGATTGATGCCCTCTCGCCGGGCAACTTCCCCCATACCAACCCCACCGTCATTAACCGCAGCCTGAGCACCGGCGGCGCTAACCTAGCGCAAGGGCTGGTGAACTTTCTGGAAGACTTTGGCCGCACCAGCCAAGGCCAACCACCCGTGGGCACAGAAAACTTTGTGGTGGGCAAAGACATTGCCGCCACGCCGGGCAAAGTGGTCTATCGCAACCGCTTAATTGAGCTGATTCAGTACAGCCCTAGCACCGACAAGGTGCAGGCCGAGCCACTGCTCATCGTGCCCGCGTGGATTATGAAGTACTACATTTTGGACCTCTCGGCGCACAACTCCTTGATTCAATACATGGTTGGCCAAGGCCACACGGTGTTCTGCGTCTCGTGGAAAAACCCCGGTGTAGAAGAGGCAGCGCTGGGCATGGACGATTACCTTGCCCTGGGCGTAGAAGCAGCGCTAGATGCCATCAATGCCATCGTGCCAGGCAAAAAAATCCATGCGGCGGGGTATTGCTTGGGGGGCACTTTGCTCTCCATTGCCAATGCCGCCATGACACGCGACGGCCAAGAGCGCCTAGCCAGCATGACGCTATTTACCGCACAAACCGACTTCACTGAGCCGGGCGAGCTAGCGCTCTTCATCGACGAAAGCGAGCTGGCCATGCTGGAGGCGCAGATGCGCGAAGTCGGCTACCTGCAAGCGGGGCAAATGGTGGGAGCCTTCCAGCTACTGAACTCCTACGACCTGCTGTGGTCGCGCATGGTCAACGAATACCTGCTGGGCGAGCGCGGCAAGATGATTGACCTGATGGCCTGGAACGCCGATGCCACCCGTATGCCCGCCCTAATGCACGCCCAATACCTGCGCCGCCTGTTCCTGAATAACGACTTGGCCGGTGGGCGCTACCCCGTGCGTGGCAAGCCGGTGGTGCTGTCTGATATTCGCACGCCGGTGTTCAGCGTCTCCACCTACACCGACCACGTTGCCCCTTGGCGCTCTGTGTACAAGCTGCACTATATGACCCCAGCGGAAATCACCTTCGTCCTCACCAAGGGCGGGCATAACGCGGGCATTGTTAGCGAGCCAGGGCGCAAAAACCGCTACTACCAAATCCAGCAACGCGCCGCCGGTGGTAGCTACGTTGCCCCCGAAGATTGGCTGGCGCAAGCCCCGCGTATGGATGGCTCTTGGTGGCCAGCGTGGTCGCTGTGGCTTAAAGAGCGCTCTAGTGCGCAAGCCGTCAAACCGCCCGCTATGGGTGCCAAAGACTACCCTGTGCTGATGGACGCGCCAGGGCAGTATGTGCTGGAAAAATAAGTAAGCAAGCCACCGATTACAGCGCTGCGCCACCTTGGCCAGCGCTTAATTGGATGGAACCAGCTCAATTGGCTAAAGCTAAAACCACTGCGCTGTACGCCAACTGCACGCAGACTGCATGGCCTACTTTCCAGCCGCAGTGGGCAGGGGCAAAGCCCACTAATTGCAGTCCGCTAAACAGCTCAACAGCCACCTCATCGCCAGCACTGCCGGGATGGATGCGCTGGATATGTGCAGGCCATGTGTTGTAGCTGCCCTCAACATCAGCGCCTGTGCCTACCTGCACTGCCGTTGCTTTAGCCAAGGCCAGCAAGGTTTGGCCAGGAGCCAAGGCCAGCAGCTCGGCACTCTCGGCGGTAATACGCGCTTGCACCTGCATGGCTGGGGCGTGTAGCGCCTGCAACTGCACTAAAGCCAATGCCCCTTCCAAATTCAGCGCTTGCAGCACGCAAGGCCACTGGTTGCGCATACTGGTCTGCAACCCTAAACCGCCCCAGCCAGATAAGCCCAGCGGGGCTGGTATCGGTGTCGGGGTTGGAGGTATGGCTGTACATGGGGTGCTAGCAGGTGGCATGAAGGGCTGGGGGCTGCCCCCTGCTTGCTCAGTTGATGGCGATTGTGTTTGTGTTTGTGTTTGCTGCCAGGATGTTTGTAGCTGCTGGTGCAATTGCTCACGCGCTTGCTGCCAGCTATTGGCTGCTTGTAGCAGCGTTTGGCCAGCAGGGGTTAGCTGCGCCCCTCCACCACCAACACCACCCATATTGCGCTGCACCAAATCAATGCCCGCCAGATTACTCAAAATATCTAACGCCTGCCATGCAGCCTTATAGCTCACCCCTACCTGGCGAGCCGCGCCAGAGATAGAGCCGACTTGCGCCACTGCCCGCAAAATTTGTAAGCGCTTATCGGCTAGCGGGTGTTCTAAAGCATGGAGCAGCCCGGTGGATGTAGGGGCTGGAGATGCACTCTGTAAAGGGGAAGAGGCTTGTGCTGAAAAGGAAGGCAAGGAAGGCGTTGTCATAGCCAGCAATCATGCCATGCTTGGTTGCATTTGCCTTCAATGGATGCTGCCCGCACCTTGCTGTAAGCGCTGTTGCAGCAAGTCTTGCACGGCTTGGATTTCTGCCAGCTCAGGAAATGGGCGCAACTGGCAGCGCCTGCCTGGGTGATGCTCTTCAATGGTGTGAAACACCGGCAAAGCAAAACCCTGACCGTGCAACAACACCATCAGCACCGGTTGCTGGCTGCCATCGGCCTGGGGCAAGGTGGCTTCTTGGCAGCTCAAGGTGTAGCGGGCGTTAAAGCCGTAAGCTTGGGCAATGTGCTGCTGGGTGTCGCTACCGGGGCGCAGAGCATCGGCCAAGTATTTGGCCAGTTGTTGCTGGCCGTCTTCTTGGCTTAACAGCTCTTGAATGAAGTGTGTGGACAACTCGGCCAGTTGCGCTGCGCCATTGTTACCGGGGCTGACTAAATAGGCTTGGGGCTGGACTTTGCCGCCATGCTCAATATGTTGAGCTTGTTGGCTGGTGATTTGCTGGTGCAGGTGCTTGAGCAGCTTCCAGTCAGCATTTTCTAAAGGGGGCATAGCGCTGGCTGTAAGAAAAGATGAATGTAGGCCATTCTATGTCTTGGTACAGGCCATCGCGCCCAGTTTGCCGACCCTAGACCCTAGGCCAGCTCCGGGCAGGCTAAGTGCTGGGCGGGCAGCGCCGCTACGCGATAGGCCACCATGTCTAAGGCGGGGTAGCTGGCTCCTTGCTTATCCATCCACACTTTGGGGGTCAAAGGCCCGACCAAAGAAACCACATCGCCCTCGTACAAGTCTTGCAGTTGCTTGCACGGAACCGGGTCAAACGCCACGATGTTGACAAACAGGCTACTAGGAATGTCCCCAGCGTTGGCACGTAAATTGCCATCGCCTACGGTAGCACGCATACGGGCAACCATAAAAGTCTTGCCAAAGCGGTCGGTGCGCTCGCTGGGGGTGGTAGTTAGGCGACCAGTAACCAAACCTTCAATCATGATGCAGATACATAAGTGATGAAAAAACAATAAAAATAAAAAAAGCCAACACGGATGAGGTGTTGGCTTTTTTCTAACATGGTCGGCGTGGCGGGATTCGAACTCGCGACCCCTTGCACCCCATGCAAGTGCGCTACCAGGCTGCGCTACACGCCGTGAAGCTCGCATTATATAGTGTTTTCCCTTGGGTTTTTGCTTAGGTTTTCCTTGCTCTGCCAAGTAGGCGCTGGCAAGAGGCGAGCAAATATCGCTTGCGCTGCACACCGTAAGAGCTGCCAAATCTGCCTAGGTTTTCCCCTAGGTTCTACAATCATGCGCTTTTCTTATTTCTTGGCCGCCTATTTTTGGCGGCTTTTTTTAGAACCCTCTCCCTGTGGGGAGCCTTTGGTCAGAGTGTTGTTTTATGTCTGATTTAAGCCTTCAACTGCAGCAAGCCAGCAACTTGAGCACCCAACTGCCCGTGAGCAGCTATTTTGATCAAGCCCTGTTTGAGCGCGAGATGCAAACCATTTTTGCCCAAGGTCCGCGCTACGTGGGCAGCACCAGCGCTGTGCCCGAGGTGGGGGACTATTACGCCCTACCCCAAGAACAAGAAGGCCGTGCCTTGGTGCGTAACGAACAGGGGCAGGTGGAACTGATTTCTAACGTCTGCCGCCACCGCCAGGCCATCATGCTCAAAGGGCGCGGCAATTTGCACACCGAGGGCAAGGGCCACGCAGGTGGCCATATCGTCTGCCCGCTGCACCGCTGGACTTACAGCCCCAGCGGCCAGCTCAAAGGTGCGCCGCACTTTGCCAAAGACCCAGCCAAGCACCTGAACAACTACCCGCTGCGCCAATGGAATGGCCTGTTGTTTGAAGACAATGGCCGCGATATTGCCGCTGACCTGGCAAACATGGGCTGCGCCCAGCACCTGAATTTTGACGGCATGGTGCTGCACCACACTGAGATGCATCTGTGCAACTACAACTGGAAAACCTTTATTGAGGTGTACCTGGAGGATTACCACGTCGGCCCCTTCCACCCCGGCCTGGGCAACTTCGTTACCTGTGATGATTTGCAGTGGCAGTTTGCCCCTGAGTACTCGGTGCAGACTGTGGGGGTTGCCCCCAGCTTTGCCCAGCCAGGCACAGAGGCGTACAAAAAATGGCACGAGGTGCTGCTCAACTACCAGGGCGGCAAGCTGCCCGAGCAAGGCGCTATCTGGCTGACCTACTACCCCCACATCATGGTGGAGTGGTATCCGCATGTGCTCACCGTCTCGACCCTGCACCCCATCAGCCCCACGCAGACCATGAACGTGGTGGAGTTCTACTACCCTGAAGAGATTGCCGCTTTTGAGCCAGAATTTATCGCCGCCCAGCAAGCCGCCTACATGGAAACAGCGGTGGAAGACGATGAAATTGGCGAACGCATGGACGCTGGCCGCCGCGCCCTGCTAGAGCGTGGCGATAACGAAGTGGGTCCCTATCAAAGCCCAATGGAAGACGGTATGGAGCATTTCCACCGCTGGTACCGCGCCCGCATGGGTGATATTCCTAAAAAATAAACTTCGCCTGGAAGTTGCCTTCCAAGCTTTTCGCCCGATTGCGGGCGTGGATTGAAATATGCAAGCCTTATGGATGGTGGCAGGAGCCTTTTTCTTTGCCACCATGGGGGTGTTTGTTAAGCAAGCGGCCCCCTACTTCACCACCGCCGAGGTGGTTTTTTATCGTGGACTGATTGGCATGGCCTTTGTCTGGGCGTTAACCCGCGGCCAAGGCGTGGGGCTAGCAACCAGCCACCCATGGATGCACGTTTGGCGCTCTGCTGTGGGGGTAACGGCCATGGGCTTTTGGTTTTACGCCATTGCCCACCTGCCGCTGGCTACGGCCATGACCTTCAATTACACCAGCGGGTTGTGGATGGCCGCCTTCTTGCTGGTGGCTGCGTTATGGACGTTTCGCCCCAGCCACCAAGGGGCACGTAAGCCTTTGAATTTGCCACTGCTGGGCACTATCTTGCTCGGTTTTGGCGGCGTGATACTGGTTTTGCAGCCCAGCTTTGCCCAGGCGCAGGGGCTGGCAGCCAGCGTAGGCGCTATTTCAGGCGTGCTCTCGGCAATGGCTTATTTGCAGGTAACAGCGCTGGCGCGTGTGGGTGAGCCTGAATCGCGCACCGTTTTCTACTACTGCCTGGGCTGCGTAGTGGGTGGTGCAGCAGTGATGGGGGTGCAGGGCGTATCGCCCTGGCCGGCTGGCTGGGCAGGGCTGTGGCTGCTGCCCATGGGCTTGTTTGCCGTCTTTGGGCAGTTGTGCATGACCCGCGCCTACGCCAGCGCCAGCAATGCGCGGGGCACTTTGGTGGTGGCCAACTTGCAGTACAGCGGCTTGATTTTTGCCAGCGCCTACAGCTTGTTTTTATTCCACGACCATATCAGCGCAAGCGGCTGGCTGGGCATGGCTTTGGTGGCTATCAGCGGCATTGCGGCCACGGTGCTGCGCAGTCGCCAAGCACCTACACCTACTAGCACCCCAGAACCAGAAACGGCTGCCGATGTGGCAGCCGCTGTGGTTACGCCAACGCCAACGCCAGCCGTATCTGCCGTGGCTAGGAGCGGTAATCCGCGTTAATCGTCACGTAGTCATGGCTGAGGTCGCACGTCCAGACGGTTTGGCTGGCGCTGCCTCGTCCCAAGTCGATACGCACAGTGATTTCGGACTGCTGCATCACGCGCTGGCCATCCTCCTCCCGATAGCTGGGATTGCGTCCGCCTTGGGTGACTACATGCACATCGTCCAGATACAGCGCTATCTGGTTTTGATCTAAATCGGTAATGCCGGCATAGCCCACGGCAGCCAAAATTCGCCCCAAATTGGGGTCTGACGCAAAAAACGCCGTCTTCACCAAGGGCGAATGCGCGACGGCATAGGCCACGGCGCGGCATTCCGCCTCGGTGTGGCCGCCATCGACTTGCACGCTGATGAACTTGGTTGCGCCCTCGCCGTCGCGCACGATGGCTTGTGCCAGCAGGCGGCAGACCTCCAACAACGCCGCCTTGAGTGCTTGGGCGGCGGGGCTGCTCCAGTCGGTAACGGGGGCGTTACCCGCTTGGTGGGTGGCAATCAGCACAAAAGAATCGTTGGTGGAGGTATCACCATCAATGCTGATGCGGTTAAACGAACCTTCGGCCAGCTCCGTCACCAGCGCTTGCATGAGAGCGGGTTCAATCGCCGCGTCGGTCGCGACAAAGCCCAGCATGGTGGCCATATTGGGGCGAATCATGCCCGCGCCCTTGCTGATGCCGGTAATGGTGACGGTTTTGCCATCTAGCACCACCTGGCGGCTATAGGCTTTGGGCTGGGTGTCGGTGGTCATGATGCCTTCGCCAGCGGATAGCCAGTTATTCGCCTGCGCGTTGGCAACAGCAGCGGGTAAAGCGTCGGTGAGGCGCTCTAGCGGCAACTGCTCCATGATGACCCCCGTGGAAAACGGCAGCACCTGCTGCGCCTGTAGCCCTATTTGCGCGGCAAGCGCGGCGCAGGTAGCACGGGCGTTGGCCAATCCTAGCTCGCCCGTACCAGCGTTGGCGTTGCCGGTGTTGACCACCAAGGCGCGAATGGGCTGCTCACCGGCCAGATGCTCGCGGCACACTTGCACGGGCGCGGCGCAGTAGCGGTTTTGCGTGAAAACACCGGCAACGCTCGCGCCTTCGTCTAGGAGCAGCACCGTGACATCTTTGCGATTCGCTTTGCGGATGCCGGCCTCAGTTACGCCTAGGCGCACGCCGGCAACGGGTAATAAATCAGCCGCTTGGGGCAGGGGAAGGTTTACGGGCATGGTGGAAAGTCTTTCCTTATTAGGTACGGCTTAGGTACAGATGAAATACAAAGGTACAAAAAAGGTGCAAAGGCCAGATTATGAAGCCGCCCAAGCACAGCGGCTGCACTGCCATGGCCTATGTCTGCATCCTCTGCCTGTTTCAAACCCTAGAACGTGTTTACGCGGCCTTGGCTTGACGCGCCGCCCAGTAGTTATAGCCAAAGCCCAGCACCACCACAGCCAACATCAGCAACTGGGCGGTTATGGTTTGGGCGGTGGGGTAGATGCCCAGCCATTCCATGCGGGGGGCATTGGCCCAGGGGGTAGCGCCTAGCCAGCCCGCTTCTTGCAGGGCGGATGCGCCCTTGCCAATCAGCACCACGGCCAGAAAGCCCACCAGGATGGAGGTGGCGTTAAAGAACTTGCCAATCGGCATACGGGCGCTGGTTTTGAGCAGCAGCCAAGCAATCACCACCAGCACCGCAACGGCAGCCAGGCCACCGCCCGCCAAGGCGTTGTAATGGCCGTCAGCCGCCAAGGCGGTGTAGAACAGCACGGTTTCAAACACTTCGCGATAAACGGCAATGAAGGACAGGGCGAATAAACCCCACAGCGAGCCTTTGCCCAGCGCGTGTTGTAGCTTGCCATCGAGGTATTCCTGCCAGCGGTCGGCGCTGCTCTTGCTGTGCATCCATAGGCCAACACTGAGCAAAATCACCGCCGCTAGCACCGAGCCAATGCCCTCAGTCAACTCGCGGCTGGCTCCGCTGACTTCCACCAGGTAGGTGGCGACTAGCCAAGTCAGGCCACCGGCCACCAAGGCGCTGACCCAGCCCGCGTGTACATAGCTCAGGGCATCGGTGCGCTTGGCGCGGCGCAGCAGGGCAATCGTGCCAATGACGATGAGCAGCGCCTCCAGCCCCTCGCGCAGCAAGATGGTGAATGCGCCCAGGAAGGTGGCGGTGGTGTCATTCGCGCCCTCTTGCAACAGGCGCTCTACTTGCAGGAATTGCGCCTCTAATTGCCCGGCGGCGGCTTGGGCGGCAGCGGCATCTTTTTGCCCCAGGGCGGCGCGGTATTGCAGCATGGCCGATTCAACGGCAATCATCAGCGGCTTGTCGCGGGCGGCAACGGCAGGCTCCAAAGGCTCAAAGCCATCCAGATAGGCCGACAAGGCCAGGCGCATGGCGTTGGCATGGTCTTGCGCTTGGAAGGCGGCCATGCTCTCTTGCAGGCGCAGGCGCGATAGGGCAATGCCGGTGGGCTTGCCAGCGTTGATGACCTGCGGGTTCTGGCGCAGATAGGCCAAGGTGGCGCGCGCTTCTTCTGCCGGCATGGTTTTGGCCAGTTGCTCGGCGGTGGCGGTGGTTAACGCGCCCATATCAGCAAACTGCTGGCGCAAAGGTGCTTGCGCCTGCCACAGGCTTTCGCCCTGGGCGGTGGTAGCTTGGTCGTAAGACAAAATGCCCGAGTAAAACGCCAGCGCCCAGCGGTCAGCCTCGCTTAAATGCTCGTAGCTGACCATGGATGTGCCTTCCACCCCCTGGGTAATGACTTGGTAGAGCGCGGCCAGGCTGCGGGCATCGGCACGTTCTGCCTCGGTAAAGGCGATGGGTTCGGGGTCCAGACCTTCGCCAGCGGGGCCGTCGCCTGCGCCGCTGTCACCGTGGCAACTGGCGCAATGCTGGGCGTACAGGCGGGCACCCAACTGAATGTCGGGGTTGAAGTTGGGTGCCATGGGGAAGGGGTAAGCCTGCGCCAGCAGGTCAGCGGCGGCTTGCGCTAGCTCGCCCACCTCAGCGGGGGGGGCTTTGCGCTCTACGGCTTGGCGCAGCGTGTCAATGGTGCTGGCAATGGCAGAGCGCTGGGCGTGTTCAGGCAGGGTTTGAATCTGGGTTTGCGCGGTGGCGCTGAAGTCCAGCATCTCTTCATATTCACCCTCGTTAACAATGCGGCCCGCATCGTCCACGGCTTCGCGGTAGTCCACGGCCACATAGTCTAGTAACTGCCACAGCTGGCGTGCTTGTGCGGTGGTGGCATCACTGGCGGGTTGCGCCCAAACGGCCTGGCTGGCCAAGGCCCAGAGCAAGGCGATAGCGCCCAGCCAAGCTAGCCAGTTGCCGGTCAAGGTGGTGCGCGTAGTCAAATAATGAAAGAGACGATGGTTCATAAATCAAAAAAGTAGAAGCAGCAAAAGAAACAGTCTGCATTCTAAATAAGAATAGTTCTTATTTTTTATATATTGGCGGTTGGCTACGCAGCATGGTTTTCGCAATACCGCGCAGAAGTTGGATTTCCTGGCCGCTCAATTGGCTGCGGTTAAGGATTTGCTGCAAGCGGGGCATGAGCTTTTTGGGCGCTTGCGGGTCTAAAAAGCCTAGGTGGGTCAGCGCCTCTTGCCAGTGGCCCAACATACCGGCGATTTGTGCGGCATCTGCCGCTTGCGTGGGGGCGGTGCGCTCTTCAATCGCAAAGCCGCCCAGCGCCTGGCGCCATTCATAGGCTAGGAGTTGAATGGCCGCCCCCAGGTTCAAAGAGCCAAATTGTGGGTTGGTCGGGATGCTTAACGCAACGTGGCAGCGGTACACGTCTTCATTGCTCATGCCAAAGCGCTCGCAGCCAAAAAGCAGACCCAGGCCAAAGGGTTGGGGGGCGAGGGCTTCGGTAGCTTCGGTGGTGGTGGGAGCTGCGGTGGCTGTTTCGGCTGTGGGTGGGGGTGGGGCTGGGGTTAGGGCGGGCTGCGCAGCTACGTTGGCCAGCAGTGCCTCAAAGTGGGCACGCGGTGCAGCGGTGGGCGGGCCAAAGTCACGCGGTGTCATGGCGGTGGCACATAGGTGGTGCAGCCCGTGCAGGGCTTGATCCAGGCTATCGACGATACGCGCCTGCTCCAGCACATCCAAAGCGCCACTGGCGCGTTGAATTGTTTCTTGGCGGCGCAGCACGTTCGCCCAGCGTGGGCGCACCAGTACCAAGTCATCAAAGCCCATGGTTTTCATGGCGCGGGCGGCAGCGCCGACGTTGCCTGCATGGCTGGTTTCAATCAGGATAAAGCGGGTTTTTATGGCTGGCGGGGTAGCCACCAAAGTCTCTAAAGGCATTGCAAAGGAGCCAAGGGCATGAAATAAAGTGAAGAAAGCCGCCAGCGCAAAGCGCATAGCGGGGGCAGCCGTTAAAATCTGCGCTCTGATTGTCGCCCCCAGCATCGTCTGGGGCGTGTTGTTTTTAGCTCTTGCTGCACAATTTATGTCCTCCACCATCCACCCTATGCTGAATGTGGCCGTTAAGGCTGCTCGCGCCGCTGGCGCTGTTATTAACCGCGCCGCGCTAGATATTGAGTCTGTGCGCATAGCGCAAAAGCAAGTCAATGATTTTGTCACCGAGGTGGATAGCGCCGCTGAACAAATCATTATCGAAACCCTGGCCAGCGCCTACCCCGGCCACGCCATCTTGGCCGAAGAAAGCGGCAGCGAGCACGGAGCCAAGCACTCTGACTACCAGTGGATTGTGGACCCGCTTGATGGCACTACCAACTTTATCCACGGCTTTCCGGTCTATTGCGTGAGCATTGCTCTGATGGTTAAAGGCCGGGTTGAGCAGGCAGTGGTGTACGACCCCACGCGCAACGACTTATTTACAGCCACACGCGGGCGCGGGGCGTTTTTGAATGACCGGCGTATTCGCGTCTCTAAGCGCACCCAGCTCAAGGACAGCTTGATTTCTACCGGCTTTCCCTTCCGCCCAGGGGACAATTTTCAGGCGTATATGCGCATGTTTAGCGAGATTACCGAGCGCACCGCAGGCGTGCGCCGCCCCGGTGCTGCTGCCCTAGATTTGGCCTATGTGGCCGCAGGCTTTGCCGATGGCTTTTTTGAAACCGGCCTGTCTATCTGGGATGTAGCCGCCGGCAGCCTGCTGGTGACGGAGGCGGGCGGCTTGGTCGGTAACTTCACCGGCGAGGCCGACTTCCTAGAGCAGCGCGAATGCCTGGCAGGCAGCCCCCGCATTTATGGCCAGTTGGTCGGCATTTTGGGCAAGTACAGCAAATTCGCGGATACCGAGGACAAGCTGGCGCAGCAACAGGCCAGCACCGAGCCTGCTAGCCGTTCGGATTGATTAAGCGCTGCCTGCTTACCACAGCTTCCACCAAGGATTTTTTGGTTTGTACAGGGGCGAGTTTTTATCATCGCCGGGGAAGTTGGCCTCTAACACGCGCTGGGCATCGTCGCGCAAGTCTTCCATGCCTAGCTGGTCGTAGGACTTGACCAGTATGCGCAGTGCCTCTTGGCTGGCGGGCACGCCTTGGAACTCGGCCAGGGCGGTCTGGGCGCGGGCAATGGCGGCCACATAAGCGCCGCGCTGGTAGTAGTAACGCGCTACGTGTACTTCATACTGCGCCAGTGAGTTGACGATATAGGTCATGCGCTGCTGGGCATCGGGCGCGTAGCGCGAGGCGGGAAAGCGCTCAGTCAACTCGGCAAAGGCTTCGTAAGATTCTTTGGCGGCCTGCTGGTCGCGCTCAGACAAGTCTTGGCGCGATAGCCAGGCAAACAGCCCCAGGTTGTCGTTGAAGTTGGTCAAGCCCTTGAGGTAGAGCGCGTAGTCATAAGCCGGGCTGCTGGGGTGCAGCTTCATAAAGCGGTCTAGCGTGGCAATGGCTTGGGCGCGTTCACCGCCTTTGTACTGGGCGTAGGCTTTTTCAATTTGCGCTTGTTGCGCCAGCGATGTACCAGCGGCGCGGCCTTCAAGCTTTTCCAGCAGAGGAACGGCTTTGTCGTAGCCGCCGCTGATGACTTCATCATGCGCTTCGGCGTAGAGGCGCTCAGGAGTCCATTTGGCAGTGCGGTCTTCATCCAGGGAAGAGCAGCCCACCAGCAGCGCCCCCAAGGCAAAGGCCAGGGCAGGGCGGGTGATGAAGAGGGGGAGCGAGGAGGGCAGCTTGGCGACGGGCATAGCGGGCAAAGAGGTAAGAGCGAAGAAAGCGAAGAAAGCAATAAAAGCGATTAAAGGGCAGTGCGCCCCAGCGCAAGAAGAGCGGTTGCGGCGCAGAGCCGCGCAAGTGCTGGGCATTGTAGCGTTTGGGGAAACTGGCCTGTAGGTGTGCAGCGTCTAAGCATCTGCCCATGCCTACAATGCAGCGCCATGACCCGCAAAAAACTCCCCATAGGTATCCAGACCTTCGCCAAAATTCGCGAA
>JAHAYB010000056.1 GCA_018384835.1 Comamonas sp. | reverse complement strand
TGCCAAAATGCGCCCCCAGCCAGACCAGCATGGCCTGCACCACACGCGGGTCAACAGGGGTGGTTGCGCCGTAATCTAGGTAAATGGGGAGGTGGGTGGTGCTTGTGCTCTTACTCATGTTGTGGGTTCACCATCATCGCTTGCTTCGTCTTGCATTTGCGCGTTCTGCCGATAGAACTCGTGCAGCTTGGCGCGTAGCAATGCTTTGTCGGGTAGCTGGGTCTGGTATTCGGTAATCAGGGCGGGGGATGTGCTGCGCGATAGTGCGTATTCCACCACTTCATCGTCCTTGCTGGCACACAGCAGCACGCCGATGGCCGGATGCTCGTGGGGCTTTTTGGTATCTCTGTCTAAGGCTTCGAGGTAGAAGTTCAGCTTGCCCAAGTATTCTGGCTCGAAGCGGCCTACTTTCAGTTCGATGGCAACCAAGCAGTTCAGGCCACGGTGAAAGAACAGCAAGTCCAGCGCAAAATCGCGCCCGCCTACTTGCACGGGGTATTCGCTGCCGACAAAGCAGAAGTCGCGGCCTAGTTCAATCAAGAAGTCCTTGAGCCGTGCCAGCAGGCCGCGATGCAGGTCGGCTTCTGCATGGCCTTCTCGCAGCTCCAGAAATTCAACAAGATAGCTGTCTCGAAAGATGCTGACGGCATCCGGGTGATTTTGTGCCAGCACTGGTGACACTTTTGGCGGGGCGAGTACCGTGCGCTCAAACAGGGCGGCCTTGAACTGACGTTCTAGCTGGCGGCTGCTCCATTTTTCCTGTGCCGCTAGGCGCAGGTAGAACTCGCGCTCTTCGGGGCGTTTGCTTTGGCTCAGGATGATGAGGTGGTGCGTCCAAGGCAGTTGTCTCAGCACTGCCGAGACAATTGCTGGGTCGGGGTAGGCTTCATAAAACTGCCGCATCCTGAACAGGTTAGCGCGGGTAAAGCCACGCAGCCCAGGATGGGTTTGCGCCAAATACTGCGCTAGTTGTTGCACTACGCCATCGCCCCATTGCGCAGCAGCAATTTTGCGGCTGATGCGCTCGCCTATTTGCCAGTACAGCTCAATCAGCGCGGTATTGACCGCCTGCACTGCGCGTTGTCGTGCAGCGGTGATGAGCTGTGCAATATCGGCAAAGCCTGTGTCTTGCATGGTTGGTTGCAGGAGGGGGGGTAGCGTTACGCCTTACTCATGCTACCCAAAGCAAAAACCGAGTTGGGCGCATTCACGCGGATGGGCTTGACCACTGGGGCGGAAGAGATAGCGCGGCGCACCACGGGTTTGTCTTCAATGCGGATACCGCGTGCCAGTTGCTCGTCCACTAGTTTTTGCAGGGTGACCGAATCCAGAAACTCCGCCATGTGGCGGTTCAGGGCAGACCATAGGTCATGCGTCATGCAGCGGCCTTGGTCGCCCAGGCAGTTTTCTTTGCCGCCGCATTGGGTGGCATCAATCGGTTCATCAACCGAGGTGATGATGTCGGTAATCGTGATATCTGCCGCTTTACGCGCCAGGGTGTAGCCGCCGCCGGGGCCTCGGGTGGATTCAACCAGCTCGTTGCGGCGCAGCTTGCCGAATAACTGCTCCAGGTAGGACAGGGAAATCTGCTGGCGCTGGCTGATGGCGGCCAGGGTGACGGGGCCGTTGTTTTGGCGCAGAGCCAAGTCAATCATGGCGGTAACGGCGAAGCGGCCTTTGGTGGTCAGACGCATGGGGGAACTCCTTACACAGTGCAATAAAAAGTACACCCAATGAAAAAAGCCAGATGACCTACAGTGTTCACAGTTTCAAGGGCGGTCATCAGGCTATTTCTTGAGTAATTTCTGCCAGTATAGCACAAAACCCTTTAACCCACTGGGTTAAATTGAAATAGCTGGGCTTTCAAGGTGGCCAGCTCGTCGCGCAGGCGGGCGGCTTGTTCAAACTCCAGCGCCTTGGCCGCTTGCAGCATGGCCTTCTCTACTTTGGCGATGGCTTTGGCTAGCTCGGCTTCTGGCAGGTCTTGCGCCTGCCTGGCCGCCGCTTGGTGGTGCGCCAGCGCTACTTCTTTGCTTTGCTGCTGGGCTTTGCCGCTGTAAACCCCGTCAATCAAATCCTTCACCCGCTTGATGATGGCTTGCGGCTGAATGCCGTGCTCGGCGTTGAAGGCGGTTTGCTTGGCGCGGCGACGTTCCGTTTCGTCCATGGCGCGGCGCATGGAGTCGGTAATGCGGTCGGCGTACAAAATCGCCTTGCCATGCAGGTTGCGGGCGGCGCGGCCTATGGTTTGAATCAGGCTGCGCTCAGCGCGTAGAAAGCCTTCTTTGTCGGCATCCAGAATGGCTACCAAAGAGACTTCAGGAATGTCCAGCCCTTCGCGCAGTAAGTTAATGCCTACCAATACATCAAACACCCCCAGGCGCAGGTCGCGGATGATTTCTACGCGCTCTACCGTCTCTACGTCCGAGTGCAGATAGCGCACGCGCACGCCGTTTTCGCTCAGGTATTCGGTCAACTGTTCGGCGGTGCGCTTGGTCAGGGTGGTGATGAGTACACGCTCACTTTGCGCTGTGCGCAGGCGGATTTCTTGCAATACATCATCCACCTGGCTGGTGGCGGGGCGCACTTCAATCTCAGGGTCCACCAAGCCTGTGGGGCGCACGACTTGCTCCACTATCTGGCCGCTGTGCTGCTTTTCATAGTCGGCAGGTGTGGCTGAGACAAAGACAACCTGGCGCATACGCTGCTCAAACTCGGTAAATTTCAGCGGGCGGTTGTCCAGCGCTGAAGGCAGGCGAAAGCCATATTCCACCAGCGTGGTTTTGCGCGAGCGGTCGCCGTTGTACATGGCGTTGAGTTGGCCAATCATCTGGTGGCTTTCGTCCAGAAACAGCAGCGCGTCCTTGGGCAGGTAGTCGGTGAGCGTGGCTGGCGGCTCCCCCGGCGCAGCGCCTGAGAGGTGGCGCGAATAGTTCTCAATGCCCTTGCAATGCCCTACCTCGGAGAGCATTTCCAAATCAAAGCGGGTGCGCTGCTCCAGGCGCTGCGCTTCTACCAGCTTGTTCTCTTGCACCAAGAAAGCCACGCGCTCGCGCAGCTCTTCTTTAATGGTCTCCACCGCCCGCAGCACCACCTCACGCGGGGTTACGTAGTGGCTGCTGGGGTAAACGGCAAAGCGCACAATGCTTTGCTGCACCTGGCCGGTGAGGGGGTCGAACAGGTGCAGACCGTCGATTTCATCATCAAACAGCTCTACGCGAATGGCCAGCTCAGAATGCTCGGCAGGGAAGATGTCAATCGTGTCGCCACGCACGCGGAATTTGCCCCGGCTGAAATCTTCGTCATTGCGCTGGTACTGCATCCGCACCAATTGCGCAATCAGGGCGCGTTGCTCCATGGTGTCGCCCACGCGCAGCAGCAGCATCATCTGGTGGTAGCTCTCTGGCTCGCCAATGCCGTAGATGGCCGAGACGGTGGCCACAATCACCACGTCGCGGCGCTCTAGCAGGCTTTTGGTGCAGGACAGGCGCATTTGCTCAATGTGCTCGTTGATGGCGCTGTCTTTTTCAATAAACAGGTCGCGCTGGGGCACATAGGCTTCGGGCTGGTAGTAGTCGTAGTAACTGACGAAGTACTCCACCGCGTTGTGCGGGAAGAATTCGCGAAACTCGCTGTAAAGCTGCGCCGCCAGCGTTTTATTGGGCGCAAACACCAAGGCAGGCCGCCCCAGGCGGGCAATCACATTGGCCATGGTGAAGGTCTTGCCCGAGCCGGTGACACCCAGCAGGGTCTGGAAGGCTTCGCCGTCTTGCACACCTTCTACCAATTGGGCAATGGCGCTGGGCTGGTCGCCAGCGGGCGGGTAGGGCTGGAACAGCGCAAAGGGCGAATTGTCAAAACGAACCAATTCGCCGCTGGTCGATGGCGGTGGGGAGTGACGCATATTCTGATTTTGGACAAGTTCTAAAACAATGGGCGCACTCGCCGGTCGTAAAATGGCCGGTTGCCTCGCGCTGCTAGCTCTCTTAACTGGGGGTGTTGGTGCGATTTTCCATAGCCATATACCTCCAGCGCTGCCGCCCGTCGGGGTCTGTAGCCTGCTGTATAGATTGGGATTGTCTGCCGCGTCAGAACATCCAAGTACAAGAAGGAAGCTGCATGTCTTTATTTACCGCCGTCCAGATGGCTCCACGCGACCCCATTTTGGGCTTGAACGAACAATTTAACGCCGACCCCAACCCCCGCAAAGTCAACCTGGGCGTGGGCGTGTACTTTGACGATAACGGCAAGCTGCCCCTGCTCGAATGCGTAAAAACCGCTGAAAACGAACTCACCGCCCAAGCCAGCCCACGCGGCTATCTGCCCATTGACGGCATTGCCGCCTACGCCAGCGCAGTGCAAGGCCTGGTGTTTGGCGCGGATAGCGAGGTGCTGCAATCAGGCCGTGTAGCCACGGTGCAAGCCATTGGCGGCACGGGCGCGTTAAAAATTGGCGCAGACTTTTTGCACACACTCAACCCCAATGCCCAGGTGCTGATTTCCGACCCCAGTTGGGAAAACCACCGCGCTATCTTCACCAACGCGGGCTTTACGGTTAGCACCTACCGCTATTACGACGCAGCCCAGCGCGGCGTAGCTTTTGAAGCCCTGCTGACTGACCTACGCGCCGCCGCCCCTGGCACTATTGCCGTGCTACACGCCTGTTGCCACAACCCCACCGGCTACGACCTGACCGCCGCACAGTGGGATGAAGTCATTGCCGTGGTGAAGGCTGGGCAACTGATTCCCTTCCTAGACATGGCCTACCAAGGTTTTGGCCACGGCATTGCTGAAGATGGCGCAGTCGTCGGTAAGTTTGTGGATGCGGGCTTGAACGTTTTTGTCTCCACCTCTTTTTCCAAGAGCTTTTCGCTGTACGGCGAGCGCGTGGGCGCACTCTCGGTTGTGGCGAATGACAAGGAAGAGGCCAGCCGCGTACTCTCGCAACTAAAAATTGCCATTCGCACCAACTACTCCAACCCACCCACCCACGGCGGCGCGGTCGTCGCCAAAGTGCTCAACACCCCCGCCCTGCGCCAGCAATGGGAAGATGAGCTGGCCGCCATGCGCGTGCGCATCAAAGCCATGCGCCAGGCGCTGGTCGATGGCCTGAAAGCTGCTGGTGTGCAGCAAGACATGTCCTTCATGATTGAGCAGATTGGCATGTTCAGCTACTCCGGCCTGAGCAAAGAGCAAATGCAGCGCCTGCGCAGCGAGTTTGGCGTTTACGGCACCGACACAGGCCGCATCTGCGTAGCGGCCTTGAATAGCCAGAACATTGGCTATTCTTGCCAGGCGATTGCCCAGGTGATGCAGGGGTAAGTGCGGCAAACCTGAGCCTATCCCCAATAGAAAAAAAGATGGTTCATACCTTCTTCATACCTTCTTAACTTAGCGCTTAGGGGGCTGTGTGCCGGTGTCTCGTAGGGCTTGCTTGGTTTTTTCCATACGCATCAAACGCCGCTGCTGCACACGCGCATTGGCTTGGCGCTTGGTTAAGCCTGAGGCATCGGCATACGCCCACCAAGTAGCCGTCAAGCCAAATGAGGCAACGACCCACCACCAAGACAGGTGCTGTAACCACATAAAGTTCAGCACCTCTTGCTGTGCCAATAGTTTGAGTACTGCCAAAACAACGCTTACTAACAATAGCCACATATCAAAATACCTAACTACCTAACAATTAAAAAAAGGAGTGTGCTACCAAGGCCGCAAAGCTGGGCAGGTTGAGCTGCGGCGCTGGCGCTGCGTAAGGCCAGGGGCTTTGTGCAGGGTTAATCCAGGCGGCTTGCATACCAACGCGCAAAGCGCCTTGCATGTCTAAGGCGGCATCGTCGCCAATGTGTAGCACGGCTTGCGGGGGTACTCCTGCCGCCGCCGCGCCTGCCAGGAAGATGGCGGCATCGGGCTTGGCTGCCCCGGTGCTGATGGCATTGCAAGCGGCGTGAAACAGGTGGCCAATGCCAATTTGCTGCACATCGGCATTGCCATTGCTCAAGGCCACTACGGGGTAACGGGCGGCCAGTTGCTCCAGGGCGGGCAAAGCGCCTTCAAAAAAACTGACCTGCTGGCGTGCCTGGAAGTAGATGGCAAAGGCGGGTTCAGTCAGGGCGGCGGCATCTTCACCACATTGCGCCAAGGCGGTGCTAATCAGGCGGCGGCGCAGGGTGCTGAAGTCAATGCGCTGTGCCTCGGGCATGGCTTGCCATACCTGTTTGCGCAGGGTGGTTAGGCGCTCTTTGTCGCCCCAAAGCTGGGCGGTTTGCGGGGCGTGTTGGGCAAACCACTGCTGCAAAGCGGCTTCAGTCTGCTGAATGACGGGCTTGGTTGGCCACAGGGTATCGTCCAAATCCAAGGTAATGGCGCGTATGCGCGACCAGTCCAGCGTGTTGGGGGCAAGTGGGGTGGTAGTAACAGTCATGACCCTAGTATTTCACACTGCGGAGGTGGCCTAGCCTCAAGGCGCTGTTGAACCTTCTGAAGGGGACGAG
>JAHAYB010000015.1 GCA_018384835.1 Comamonas sp. | reverse complement strand
ATATAGCGTTTTGTCAAATCTTCATACATCACCTGCTCGCCATCAACCAACTTTTCCTTGTCACCAAAAAGGCCAGGGGTGTCAACAATCTCACATTTTTCTGGCAATCCTTCGGGTGAATAAATGGCTAAACGGTCAGAGGATTCGTCCATATCGATTTTCATATCAGCCATTACCTTGCCCATCCAAGCGGCAATCACACTAGTCTTGCCGTCAGAAAAGGCACCGAGAAGTGCGATGCGAAGAACATCAGACTCAATAGTTCGTATTGCTGAATCAATTTTTTGCAATTCGTTGCTGACATCAGCACCCATATCGCCTAGTTCGTTGAGTACTACACGCAATTGCTCCAGTTCCTTGAGTGCAGCTTGCTTCTCTACATTAAATTGCTTGAATTGTTCCATAAGGCATTTTCTCCAATTGGTCTTTAGTGTTTTTCATCAGCATCATCTGCTGCTCGATAACTTTTAGGGGTCGTTTGAGTGACTCATCAAGTTGTTGCACACGTGCCAAAACAACTTCCTCAATCTGCTTGCGCACAGGCAAGAAAAGTGTTTTGCTTTCTTCTTGCAAGGCTTTACGGGCCTCGGACCAGGCCTCATCAATTTTCTCTTGCACTTGGCCTTGCGCCTTGCGAATTCGTTCTCCCTTGCTGGTAAAAATATGCTTTATGAAACTGACCAGCGCACCCACCACAGCACCAGCAATAGCACCTATCAGGTTGCCAATCACTGGGAATGCGGTGCCGATAGTGAATCCTGCGGCAGCATAAGAGCCAATATTAAAAGCCATCCAGCCATAATCGCCAAATTCAAGACCAAGGCCAAGCTCAGGTGTCTTATAGTTAATATTTATATTTTCGGAGTCGCCGAGCAATTTTTCAAACTCGACCCGCGAAACATCTTCCAGTAACCGTCGCATGGCCTGCTGTAGATCCTGCTGCAAATCGGCGAGGTACTTCTCATACTGTTCCTGCAATGCGTCTTTGAGTGACTCTTGTCGATTCTTGAATGCACGATCAATTTTATTGGAGATGATTTTGTTTTCGCCGAAATTTTGTTCGACAATTTCGTCAGCATCCTCTTTGAGGCTGTTGAAAAGTTTCTCCCAAAGATTTTTCCGTCCGGTCACGACCAGTCGCTCAAATCGTTCTTGTGCTTGTTTGATTGCTTCGCGGCACTTCTCAAACTCCGGCTTGGTTTTTGCAACGAATGCCTCGTGCGATGAGTATAATTTTCTTAGAGTTTCTGAATTTTCAACAAGCAATTCATATACTTTTGTCTTATTGCTTTCGATCATATCCTCCCGGAAAGTCGAGAGCTTGCCGTGGAGCACTTCGGCAACGGCCTTTATCTGACTAAATTCATACATCGACTTAGGCGATATGAAGTGCTTTTGATAATTGCGTTGCTGGATGACCAAATCTCGGCTACGAGACGAATGAATAGTAGTTCGTCCGGTTTGTGCATCGATCGCCAATGCTGAGAACGCAAGCAGGCCCTGCACGCAATGGCCGGTTTGCATAACCTTGCCACCCAATACTGCGCGAAGTACTTCTTCGGTCTGCTGCAATGCAGTGGTGGAGCCACCATGATTTTTTAGAGATTCACGATCTTCATCAAACTCGTAGGCATCTGCGTTACCACGCACATTTACTAGGGGACAGACTTGCGTTCCCAGTCGGAGATAATTTCGTATTTTCTGTGCAGTGGCCTTCTCAGGTTTTTTGTTTGTGCCATTGACATAAAACACCAAATGAGCCTTGGCTACGGCTTCACGAACCATATGCGCGTACTTGCTCTCGTCACCTTCGATACCAGGCACATCGATCAATTGAAAACGCTTGCCCTTGTAATTCAGTGGATACAGCGTATTGCCCTTGGTGAAATCAGCCTCGCCAGTACCAATGATTAAGCCATCTACCCGATGGACTTGGGCCTTCTGGCGCTCATAGACCAATAGCATGTCGAGGAGTGTGATGAGTTGGCGATTGAGCAACGCATCAAGGGCTGGGGAGCGCGCCTCGATATGCTGGAAGACAGACGTCGTAGGTACAACTGATGAAGGCATTGATGTCGCCTCCTCGAATAGTTCATCGAGTTCATAAGCAGCCATCTCAGACTCCTGCCAGCTTCAACAATGCCACAGCAGCCATGGCACCGATCAAGATCCCACCACCACCGAAGAGGGCCAAACGCAGCTTGTGACGTGATACTGCGTAGGCCTGCTCGATTTGCAAGCGTTGTGATACCTCTTGCTGCTCCGCAGCCAGGCGAGCGCTGGATTCCTGTTCGGCGAGTTTCTGTCTAGCCTGGGCCTCAGTTTCAGCGAGTTGCTGACGATGCACCACTTCCTGGCGCTGTATTTCAAGACGTGCCTGGGTTTCTTGCTGGACTATCAGATTTCTTGCATCAGCCTCGGCTTTGGCAATTGCATTTCTTTCTTGGGCTTCGCTCTGGGCGATTCGCACTAATCGATCGGTGCCTTGACAGATGGCCGTCAATTCATCCGTGTATTCACTGTACAAGGCGTGTAGACCTTCACGGACATGCTCAAGGTGAGCGGTAAGAGCCTGCGCGAACTGCTCCAAATCATTGGCATGCTGTTGTAGCAGTGCTTGACGGGTTTCTTCCTTGAACAAGATACGCAGTGATTCAATGATCGTACTTTTACCTGCGTTGGTTTCGCCAAAGAACGCCAAAGTGAATGTGTCCCACTCGGCATGGGTTTTTAGCTGCTGGAGTTCGCTGTCGAAACGATTTTGAATGTCGCGAAGCTTTTCCGTAATGTTTCCGATTTCACGCTTGCCATCCTTATGCTCAACATTGAGCGAGAGAATGTCTGCCATGGCTTTGCCGACGCTGTCCGATACATTGGCGTACAGACGATTGAGGTCTTGGGGTGCGTTCATTGTTTGTCTTTGTGATGAAAATTGGCTATTCCTTGACGCTGGGCGTACAGACTTCACTGGTCTTGCGGTGCAACGCTTTTAAAGGCCGCCAGCAAACTACGCTTCATCTCTTCAAATTCAGCCTGCGTCAGCGCGCCTTGCTGATACAGCGTAAAAAGTGCGCGTAGTTCCTCAATGCCGTGTTGCATCGGCGAACCTGCGGGCGACGGTGTGCTGGCTGGCTCTGGCGACACAACAGCACTGTCAGAGCTTTTGTCCGTCTTTGGTGATAACGGCGTCTTTTCCAATACACCTTCGCTTGTACTTCTTGCCATATAGGCAAGCCCACGCTGAATCATCTGTACCCCCGCCGAAACGCCATACAGCACACAGCCAATGGCGAACAGCACCAATAAAAAAAGAATGAATTGCAGCATAGAGGTACTTCTTTATCTAATTTTGTCTGTCGATTTCAGGGCTCCCACATCACCAACGCTTGCTCCAACCCCCTCACCAACTCCTCCTCCCAAGCCTTGGGCTGAACAATGCGCACATGCGGTAGCCAATACCGCACCACGGGCAGTAGCTGGTTAATGTGGTTGATCTGGGTGGTGACCAGCAAAGAGCCGTCGCTGTCTTGGCGGTGTTGCTGTTGGGGCAGCAGCTGGCGGCGGGCGAAGTAGTGGGCGATGTCGGGGGCGATGCGCAGTAGCACTGCGGGGGCTGGTCCGGCAACCCACACGGCGTCTTGGGCCGCCATGTCGCCCCGGGGCGGGCGGGGGGGGGCGAAGGGGGTGCTGCTGTCCACCTGCAGTTGTTCGATGAGCGCGACGCTGAAGTTTTTCAGGCGGCCTGCTTCTTCGGCGGCCAGGTACCAGACACCGTTTTTGTGGATCAGGCGGTAGGGGTGGGCGTGGCGCGGTTTGGT
>JAHAYB010000522.1 GCA_018384835.1 Comamonas sp. | reverse complement strand
TTGCTGGCCGTTGGCCTGGGGCTGCCGCTGGGCTTGCTGCTGGGGCGCAGCCGCGCTTTTGAGGAAACGGCCAGTGGCGCATTTCAACTGCTGCGCATGGTCTCGCCCCTGTCGTGGATGCCAATTGCCGTCATGCTATTTGGCGTGGGCAATGCGCCGATTTACTTCCTGCTCACCTTTGCCGCGCTGTGGCCAATTGCGCTGAACACCAGCGCCGGGGTGCGCAGCGTGGACCCACAATGGCTGGCGCTGGGCGCATCCCTCAGCGCCACCCGTGGCGAGCTGCTGCGCCGCATCATCCTGCCCGCCATTGCTGGCCATGTGCTAACGGGCGTGCGCCTGGCGATTGGCGTAATCTGGATTGTGCTGGTTCCCTGCGAAATGCTGGGTGTGAGCAGCGGCCTGGGCTACTTCATCCTCGATACCCGCGACCGCATGGCTTATGACGAGCTGATGGCCGTGGTGGTGTTTATCGGCCTGCTAGGCTGGGCTTTGGATAGTGCGGTGCGGGCGGTGCAGCGGCGCTGGGTGGGCTAGCCGATAGAGACAAGCCAATCCGCTCAGGTACACTGAACAGTAATAACACCCGCCTTTGTGCGGGTGTTTTGTCACAAGCTGCGAGAATCCCCAGCTTTGCTGGCAGCACGCCCAGCCTCTTTTTGTGCAGCGCCTGGGGTGCTGCTTTTGCGCTTTCATGATTACCTTAAAAACCATCTCCCTGCGCCGGGGCACCAAGTTGGTGCTGGACGGCATTTCCACCACCATCAATCCCGGCGAGCATGTCGGCCTGATTGGTCGCAATGGGGCGGGCAAAACCTCGCTGTTTGCCCTGCTGGCTGGGCGGCTGCATGAAGACAGCGGCGAGTTCTTCATTCCTCCGCAGTGGCGCATGTCCGAGGTGGCGCAGCATCTGCCCGATACCGACGACAACGCCACCGCCTTTGTGCTGGCGGGCGATACGCGCCTGCTGGATTTGCAACAGCGCCTAACGCAGGCTGAAAGCGCAGGCGATGGAATGCAGATTGCCCAGTTGCACGCCGACTTGGCTGATGCCGGAGCGCACGATGCGACCGCCCGCGCTCAGGCGCTGATTTTGGGGCTGGGGTTCAAGCCCTCCGAGTTGGAGCATCCGGTAGGCAGTTTTTCCGGCGGTTGGCAAATGCGCCTGCAACTGGCGCGGGCGCTGATGTGCCCCTCTGACCTGCTACTACTCGACGAGCCGACCAACCACCTGGATTTAGACGCGCTGGTGTGGCTGGAGGCTTGGCTCAAGCGCTACAGCGGCACGCTCATCATCATCAGCCACGACCGCGAATTTCTGGACGCAACCACCAGCGTCACCCTGCATATCGACAACGGGCGCTTAACCCGCTACGGCGGCAACTACAGCAAGTTTGAAGAACTGCACGCCCAACAACTGGTGCTGCAACAGTCGGCCTTTGAGCGCCAGCAGGAAAAAATCGCCCATCTGCAAAGTTTTATCGACCGCTCCAAGGCCAAGGCCACCAAGGCCAAGCAAGCGCAAAGCCGCATCAAACAGATTGAGCGCATGGAAAAAGTCGCCCCCGTGCTGGCCAGCGCCGACTTCACCTTTGCCTTTCAGGAACCGAGCAATCTGCCCAACCCCATGCTGGCGATTAGCGATGCCGCCTTTGGCTATACCGATGATGCGGGGCAGCGCACCACCATCTTGCAAGGTGTGAGCCGCACCGTGTTGGCGGGGCAGCGCATTGGCATTCTGGGGGCGAATGGCCAAGGCAAATCCACGCTGGTCAAGACGATTGCCCGTGAAATACAGGCGCTGGCCGGCAAGGTGACGGAGGGCAAAGGTTTACGCATTGGCTACTTTGCCCAGCAAGAATTAGACGTTCTGCGCCCCGAGGAACACCCGCTGCAACACATGGCCCGCCTAGCGCGAGATTTAGGCGCAGATGCCCCCGCCGCCAGCCGCGAGCAGGATTTGCGCAACTGGCTAGGCAGTTTTAACTTCAGCGGCGACATGGTGACGCAAAGCGTTGGCAGCATGAGCGGCGGCGAAAAAGCGCGTCTGGTGCTGGCCATGATTGTCTGGCAGCGCCCCAATCTGCTGCTGCTGGACGAGCCGACCAACCACCTCGACCTGCCCACCCGCGAAGCGCTGGCAATGGCGCTCAACGACTTTGACGGCACGGTGCTACTGGTCGGCCATGACCGGCATTTGCTGCGTGCAGTGGCGGACGATTTTTGGCTCGTTGGGCGCGGACAAGTCGGCAGCTTTGAGGGTGATTTGGACGACTACCAGCGCTACCTGTTGGAAGAATCACGCCGCCTGCGCGAGGAGG
>JAHAYB010000519.1 GCA_018384835.1 Comamonas sp. | reverse complement strand
GTCGTGCTGTCTATATGCGCTTGCTATCCTGCTGCGCCTTGCGCAACAGTGGCGAAATCGGCAGATAGCGATAACCCACTGAAGCCACCCCCAGCCATAGCGCAATCGTCAGCAGCACAGCGCGGTAGCTGTCCCAGCCCCATTGCAGCGTCAGCTCGGCCATGATGCCGGTAGCGGCTTGCATCAGCGCCACGCCCAAAAACATGGCCATGGTAAACAGCGACAGGGCGCGGCCAATCAGCTCAGGCGGGTAGGAAATGCGCACATCCGAATACTGCAACACCCCGTAGCCCGAGAGCACGCCCATGCACAGGATGATGACCACGCTGGCCGTCTCCCAGGGCAGAAAAGCCAGGATAACGAACAGGCTGGCCATCAGCAGCGAGGCATAGCCCAGCCAGGCGCGGCGCTGGTGCACGCCGGGGTCCAGCTTGCCAAACAGCCCTGGGGTGAACAAAGAGATAAAAGACATGGCCAGGGCGACGTTGCCCGCCTCTACCAGACTGAAGGCAAAGCGGTCAATCAGCAGCGGCCCCAGCCACAGGCCACGCAGGCTTAAAAACGCCGCGTAAGAGGACAGGCCCAGCAGCAAGATGCCCCAAGTGTGGGGCAGGGTGAACAGGCGCAAAAAGCCCATCAGCGCCTCGCCCCAACCTTCGGGCTGGGCGCTGCTGGCGTGAAGGCTGGGTGGCTCATGCACCCAGCGCCAAATCAGCAGCCAGGCCAGCACACACAGCAAAGCCAGCAGGGCAAAGCCCCCGCGCCAGCCCCAGCTTTGCACGACCCAGGCCAGGGGTGTGCCGGTAAACAGCAGTCCCAGACCGCCGCCGCCCAGGCTCAGGCCAGAGTAAAAGGCAAAGCGGTCAGGCGGAAAATGCCGCGCCACAAACAGGGTGCAGACCAAAAAAGCGGGCGCACAGCCAATGCCAATCAAGAGCTGCCCCAGCATCAGCCACAAATAGCTGGGCGCAGCAGCCGATAGCGCCGCGCCCAGCGCAGCCAGCGGGAAGGCACTCAAAATCGTGCGGCGCAGGCCAAATTTGTCTAAAGAGATGCCCATCAGCAACTGCGCCACGCCAAAAGACAGGCCAAACAAGCCCGCAAAAGCGCCCAAGTCCTGAGCGCTCAGGCCAAAGTCAGACTGCAAGCCCAGCGCCAGCGTGCTGGTGACGGTGCGAAACGCCTGGCTCAGGGCAAAGCCGCCAATCAGCGCCAGCAGCATCAGCCACAGGGGGCGTAGCGGGCGCTCTGGCGGGGCGGTTGCTTGGGCATGGGGGGCGGCGGCAGCTTCTGCCTGGCTGGGGTGGTGGGGGGTGTCATGTGGCTTCACCCCGCAAGCCTAACCGATGGTGCTGCCGCTTGCACCGGCTTATCCTGCGTGCTTGGGCAAGGGGGTATGCGCCACTGGCTCAGGCGTGGGGGGGCTGCTGTGGGCGTAGCGCAAGGCGGGCAAACCATGGCGTTGGCGTACACGGTTACAAGCGTCGGAGGCGGCAGCAAACTCCCGGCAAGGTGAAGGTCGCCATTCGTAGATGCCGCAAGCCACCTGCTCGCCCACCGTACCGGTTAGCGCAGCGCAGCGCGGGCGGGCGTAATCGGTGCCACGCAGGCGGTAGAGGGTGTCGGTCAGCGGCTCGGCAAAGCCTTCGGGAACTTGGCCGCCGTGTGGCTGCATCTCGTACATGGAGAAATCTACGCGCAAGGCGGCGCAGCAGGCTCCACAACGCAGGCAGGGATGGGGTGGGCGCTGCTGCATTAGGCGGCTCGTTCTTGGGGGGAGTGCGGCTCTAGCCATTGCGCTAGCTCGGCCTCGGTTAGGGGCGGCAGGCCGAATTTTTCACGGGTGTCGTGGCAGCCATAGCTGGCAAAGGGAAATTCACGGCAAGGGCGCGGGCGCTGCTCGTAGATGGTGCAGCCGATGCAGTTTGCGCCCAG
>JAHAYB010000308.1 GCA_018384835.1 Comamonas sp. | reverse complement strand
TACCTTGATGCCGTCTGCTGTGTGGGTATCGACCATCTGCCCCAGGCGCTGGTAGCAGTCGCGGATGGTGGCCAAGCGGTCTGCGTGGGTGCTCTTGCCGCTGACAAAGCCAAACTGGGCGGCAGCGTTGGCAAACAGGGCATCTTGGCTGAGGTCAAAACGGCCTTGCTGCGCCACTTGCTGGGCAAACAATTGATGAGTACGGGCGGCATCACGCCCCAGCAGGTCAAACACAAAGCGCTCGAAGTTGCTGGCCTTGCTGATGTCCATCGAAGGGCTGGATGTCTCGTAAGTGGCCGCCGCGCCGCGCACCTGGTAAACACCAGTACGGAAGAACTCGTCCAGCACATCGTTTTCATTGGTGGCGACGACCAGCTTGGCAATCGGCAGCCCCATTTGCCGCGCCACATGACCGGCGCAGACGTTGCCAAAGTTGCCGCTGGGCACGGTGAAGCTCACTTGCTCGTCATTGCTTTGTGTGACTTGGAAATAACCCGCAAAGTAATACACCACCTGCGCCAGCAGACGCGCCCAGTTAATCGAGTTAACCGTGCCAATCTTGTACTGCGCCTTAAACGCTAGGTCGTTGCTAACGGCTTTGACAATATCTTGGCAGTCGTCAAATACCCCTTCAATGGCAATGTTGTGGATATTTTCATCTTGCAGGCTAAACATCTGCGCCTGCTGGAAGGGACTCATACGCCCATGCGGGCTGGTCATAAAGACGCGCACCCCACGCTTGCCGCGCATGGCGTATTCGGCGGCGCTGCCGGTGTCGCCGCTGGTGGCTCCCAGAATATTGAGCTGCTCGCCACGGCGGTTTAGCTCGTATTCAAACAGATTGCCCAGCAACTGCATGGCCATGTCTTTGAAGGCCAAGGTGGGGCCGTTGGACAGCGCCTGAATATGCAAGCCGCCCTCCAGCAGACGCACAGGCGTAATTTGCGGCGTGCCGAAGACCTCTTGGGTATAGGTTTTAGCACACAGGGCGCGTAAATCATCGGCGGGAATATCGTCGATGTAGAGCGACAGAATCTCAAACGCCAGCGCAGCATAGCCTTGGCTGGCGTAAATCTGGCGCAGCGCATCTAGGCGGTTGCCAATTTGGGGGTAATGTGCGGGCAGGTACAGACCGCCGTCGGGAGCCAAGCCTTCGAGCAAAATGTCACAAAACTGGCGCGGTGTGGCATCGCCACGGGTGGAGAGGTAGTGCATGGTGATAAGTTTTTTTGAAAACAGAATCAATGGGGGCGGTTTTCTTCCCAAGGGTTGACCAAAGTCAGGCCGGTGTCTTGGAAATGTTTGATGTTGCGGGTGACGACGGCCAAGCCATGCTGCATGGCTGTGGCGGCAATTGCCAAGTCTATGTTGTCTTGCATACGCCCAATAGCACGTAGCGAGGCTTTGAGTTCGCCAAACTGGCACCAAACAGCCTCATCAGTAGGCAAAATCCGCCCGGCAAATTTCTGGTGCAAGCTAGCCAGCCAAACCTGCAAATGATTACGGCGCTTCCCTAGTGGCAGGCAGGTAATGCCGTACTGAATTTCGCCAAATGATATTGAGGCAATGGCGCAGTCATGGGAATGCAGGTCTAGCCAGCGCAGCACCCCAGGGTGAGGCTTGGGGTACACCACCTCAGAGATGGTGCAAGTATCGAGCAGCCAGCGCATACGACTCAAACCTCCTCATCCTCGCCAAATAGCGGAATGCGGTGGTCGCTGGTATCGCGTGGCATTTCAGGCAAGCCGCCTTCAATTTTGGGCGCACTGAGCAAATGCTCTAAAAATCCATCATCGCCAAAACTGCGCTTGGCGACGGGCAATGTTTCAGCCTCTTCAATGGCGACGATGCGCACCACTGGCTTGCCGTGGCGGGTTACGGTCTGCGGGCCTTCGGTGAGGGCGCGATCAATGACGGTGCCAAAGTGGTTTTTAGCTTCTTGAACTTGCCAAACTGCGGACATAGCGGCCTCCTATCATGCGCAGATAGTGCGCGGTAGCATGGAATCATTCTGGCCAGATTTTAGGTCTTCTGGCCAGAATTTTCAGGAGGACGCTATCAGTTCAACTCCTCTTTGCGAATACGGGTGATTTCCGCCAGCACGCTGGGCAAACCCTGGATTTTTGCCAAGGCCGTGTCCATATCACCTTCGCGGGTGGCGTGGGTGAGGATGATGAGGTCGGTTTGCGCCACATCCGTGCCATCAGAGGCTTCCGCCTGGCGCTGCAAAACAGCATCAATGCTGATACCTGCTTCTGCCAGCAGGCGGGTGATGGTGGCCAGTACGCCTGCCTCATCAGCCACGCGAATGCGTAGGTAGTAGCTGGTGACGATATCGGCCATAGGCAGCACGGGCAGGGCTTGACCGGCACTGTTTAAGCTGGCGGTCTGGAAAGCCAAAGGCGGCACACGGTGGGCAGGGTCAGCATCCAGGGTGCGGGCAATATCCACCAAATCAGCCACGACGGCGCTGGCGGTAGGCTCTGCGCCTGCGCCTTTGCCGTAGTACAGGGTGGTTCCTACGGCATCGCCTTGCACGACCACGGCGTTCATCGCCCCTTCTACATTGGCCAGCAGGTGCTTGGCAGGAACCAGGCAGGGGTGGACGCGCAGTTCCACGCCGCTATCGGTGCGCTTGGTAATGCCCAGTAGCTTGATGCGATAGCCCAGTTGCTCGGCGTAGCGAATATCTGCCCCGGCCAGCTTGGTAATGCCTTGCACATAGGCTTTGTCAAACTGCACGGGAATGCCAAAGGCAATGGCGCTCATGATGGTGGCTTTGTGGGCGGCATCCACACCTTCGATGTCGAAGGTAGGGTCAGCCTCGGCATAGCCCAGACGCTGGGCTTCTTTGAGCACCACGTCAAAATCCAGCCCCTTGTCGCGCATTTCGGACAGGATGAAGTTGGTGGTGCCGTTGATGATGCCGGCTACCCATTCAATGCGGTTGGCGGTCAAGCCCTCGCGCAGCGCCTTGATGATGGGAATGCCTCCGGCCACAGCGGCCTCGTAGGCCACCATCACGCCTTTTTCAGCGGCGGCCTGGAAAATTTCTGTGCCATGCACGGCCAGCAGTGCCTTGTTGGCTGTGACGACATGCTTGCCTGCGGCAATGGCTTCCAGCACCAGCTCTTTGGCAATGCCGTAGCCGCCAATTAGCTCTACCACCACGTCAATCTCGGGGTTGGCAATGATTTGGCGGGCATCGTTGACGATTTGCGCCGTATCCCCCACCACAACAGCGCGGGCGCGTTCAACATCCAAATCAGCCACCATGCTGATGTGAATACCACGGCCAGCGCGACGGGCGATTTCCTCTTGGTTGCGCTGCAATACAGTAAAAGTGCCACCGCCTACGGTGCCAATGCCCAGCAGGCCAACTTGTATGGGTTTCATAAGTCTCTGTAATCCTTTTGCTTGAATCAGGGGTTATGGTGCCGCTGCCGCCTGTGCTGTGGCCTTGGCTTTTTTGGTGGCAGCTTTGGCAACCAGCAACGCCTCCGTGCCCTTGCGCTGGCGGTAATCGGCCAGGAAATCAGCCAAGCGGCCAATTGCGTCGCGCAAATCGGCTTTGTGCGGCAAGAAGACAATGCGGAAATGGTCAGGCTGCGGCCAGTTAAAGCCTGTGCCCTGCACCAGCATGACTTTGGTGCTTTCCAGCACTTCCAGGAAAAACGCCTGGTCGTCTTCAATGGGGTAAATCTCGGGGTCCAGGCGCGGGAACATATACAGCGCCCCCTGGGGCTTGACGCAGGATACGCCGGGAATGGCGTTAATCAGCTCATACGCCAAGTCGCGTTGCTCGCGCAGGCGGCCACCCTCACACACCAAGTCGTTGATGCTTTGGTAACCGCCCAGTGCCGTCTGCACCGCCCATTGGCCGGGCACGTTGGCGCACAGGCGCATATTGGAGAGCATTTCCAGCCCTTCGATGTAATCCTTGGCGGGGCGTTTGTCTCCAGACACGACCATCCAGCCCGCACGATAGCCGCAAGAGCGATAGGCTTTAGACAGGGAGTTGAAGGTCAGCGTCAGCACATCGGTGGATAGGCTGGCCAGCGGGGTGTGCTGGGCATCGTCGTAGAGCACCTTGTCGTACACCTCGTCGGCAAAAATCACCAGGCCATGCTCGCGGGCAATTTGCACAATGCCTTGCAGCAGCGGCGTGTCATACAAAGCACCCGTAGGGTTGTTGGGGTTGATGACCACAATGCCCTTGGTGCGTGGGGTGATTTTGCTGCGGATGTCTTCCAGGCTGGGCATCCAGCCATTGGCCTCGTCGCACAGGTAATGCACCGGCGTGCCGCCCGAAAGACTGGCGGCCGCCGTCCACAGCGGGTAGTCGGGGGCGGGTAGCAGTAGCTCGTCGCCATCGTCCAGCAAGGCGTTGGTGGCCAGGGTAATTAGCTCGGAAGCGCCGTTGCCCAAATAGATATCATCCAGGGTCACGCCCTTGATGCCCTGCCTTTGCGTCTCGTGCATCACCGCTTTGCGGGCGGCAAAAATGCCCTTGCTGTCGGAGTAGCCTGCCGAGTTGGGTAGGTTGCGAATCATGTCCTGCTGCACTTCCTCGGGCGCATCAAAGCCGAATACCGCCAGGTTGCCGATGTTGAGTTTGATGATTTTGTGACCATCGTCCTCCATCTTCCTGGCCGCATCCATGATGGGGCCTCGGATGTCGTAACAGACATTGGCCAGCTTGCTGGATTTTTTCACGGTCTTCATAACGCCACTTGCCTTGCAAAACAGTTTGAACCTTATGCGGTGCTGCACAACGCTACCGCAGCCAAAACCTACAATTGGAACACAGTTCCCCCTCTTCCCGCCCCTAGCACGGCTAACCATGGCCAGCTACGGCTCTATGCCCAAGGAAAACAACCCATGAAATTTCAAGCCGAACGCGCTGATGGCATCCCTCTTGTAACCGGCTACGGCCCAGGCTGGCTGGCCGTGGATGGTGAAAAGCGCCACAGCAGCACCCTGATTAGCACCCTAGGGCTGCTGCAAGACTGGGACTGCCTCAGCTTTAGCGCCTTAAACAGCACCCACCTGGAGGCGCTGGCCGCTTTGTGCCAAGAGCAGGGCATTGAGGTATTGCTGCTGGGCAGCGGCCAGCAACTGCGCTTTCCCCCCATGCAATGGCTGCGCCCCTTGGTGCAGCAGCGCATTGGTCTAGAGACCATGGATACCGCCGCAGCGCTGCGTACTTACAACGTTTTAGCCACGGAAAGCAGAAAAGTACTGGCCGCTTTTATCGTGGAGTGATTTTCGAGTACTATCCTGCTGGGGTTGTTTCGCCCTTGATTTATTGAGCCAGTTGAGGTTATAATCGTCGGTTGTGGTACGAGGGGTAACAGCATAATAATTTAGCCGCCAATGGCAAGCCCCTCGATTTTCTAAGAACTAGACGCGAGAGATTGGCATATGACGCTTGTTATCAACAAACCCCTTCCCGAATTTGAAGCCGTGGCAACTGGTGATGTCAAAGTTACCAACACATCCCACAACGGTCAAATTTTGGTGCTGTACTTCTACCCCAAAGACCATACCCCTGGTTGCACCACTGAGGCATCGCAGTTTCGCGAAATGCACCACGAGTTTGAAAAAGCTGGTGCCGTGGTATTTGGGGTCTCGCGTGACAATATGAAATCGCATGATGATTTCAAAGCAAAACTAGAACTGCCCTTTGAACTCATTGCCGATACCGAAGAGAAAATGTGCCACATGTTTGGCGTGGTAAAAAACAAAATCATGTACGGCAAAAAGGTCAAAGGCATTGAGCGCTCTACCTTTCTTGTCAACCAAGACGGTATTTTGGTGCAAGAGTGGCGCGGCCTGAAAGTGCCCGGCCATGTTGATGAAGTGCTCAAAGCGGTCAAGGCACTGAAGAAAGCCTCTGCCAAGCAAGCCTCTGCCAAGCAAGCCGTTGCTGCCTAAAGGTTCTTAGCTAAAGGGTCTAACCTACAAACACCGTAGCGCCACTGCATAATGGGTCTAATAGCCCTGCTGCACGCTGGTTTGGCTGCGCTACAACAAGCAACAAGCCGCCCGTGTTCGCACAGAGGCGGCTTTTTTGCGCCCAGGCTCTGGGCAGAACCTTAATTGACGGAGCACGCTATGTCCCCCCTGCCCCCACCCCCCACCCGCAAAGCCTCACGCCTAAGCGCCCAAGACCTGGCCAGCCTACCCGCCGCTGCGAAGAAAACCGCAGGAGCCAAAAAAGCCGCAGCAGCCAAAAAAACGGCTAGCAAAACGGCTAGCAAAACAGCCAGTGCAGCCACCACCGCCGCAGCCCAAAACCTAGCGCAAATACGCTCCCAGGCGGCACAGGCCAATAGCCCTGTTGCTGCGTCCACCACCACCCTAGCCCCCACTAACACCAGCAGCAGCGCCACCACCACCAACGCTAGCCTGAAAACGGTTGCTGCTAAAAAAGCCGTATCCAGCCCAGCCCCTGCCGCTAAAACCGCAGCAACAAGCGCCAAAGTGGCAGCAAAAGCCGCCACTAAAACCGCTCCCACCCAGCCCGCAGCCGCCAAGCCCAGCCGACGCGGACAAAAACGCTGCCTATTTGTGCTCGATACCAACGTCCTGCTGCACGACCCCAGCAGCCTATTTCGCTTTCAAGAGCACGACATCTTCCTGCCCCTGGTGGCCCTAGAAGAACTGGACGGCCACAAACGCGGCAGCAGTGAGGTAGCGCGTAATGGCCGCCAAGTCAGCCGCACCCTCGACAGCCTGGTCGATGCCCAACAAAGCGCCGACCTGGCCGCTGGCCTGCGCCTGGACGCTACCGGCAACAAAGGCTCCAGCGGCCACCTGTTCTTTCAAACCACCCCCCTGCCCTACGAATTGCCCGCCAGCTTGCCCCAAAGCAAGGCAGATAACCAAATCCTAGGCATCGTCCACGCCCTGCGCGAGCAAGAGCCTAAGACCCAAGAGGGGCGGGAAGTCATCCTCGTCTCTAAAGACATCAATATGCGCGTCAAAGCCCGCGCCCTGGGGCTACCCGCTGAGGACTACCGCAACGACAAGGTGCTGGACGATGACGAGCTGCTCTACAGCGGCGCACTGGCCTTGCCCACCGACTTCTGGCGCAAAGCCAAAGACCTGCAAAGCTGGCAGGAAGGCGGGCGCAGCTTCTACAGCCTAGGCGGCGCTTTGGCGCAAAGCCTATTGATGAACCAGTTCGTCTATTTTGAAGCGCCGGACGAGCCCAGCCTCTACGCCCGCGTGGTGGAGCTGCGCGGCAACACCACCGTGCTGGAAGTGCTGCGCGACTACACCAGCGCCAAGCACAACGTCTGGGGGGTGAGCGCACGCAACCGCGAGCAGAACTTTGCCCTGAACCTGCTGATGGACCCGGATGTAGATTTCGTCACCCTCACCGGCCAGGCGGGCACGGGTAAAACCCTGCTGGCACTGGCCGCCGGGCTGGCGCAGGTGCTCGATGCCCGCCGCTATACCGAAATCATCATGACCCGCGCCACCGTCAGCGTGGGTGATGACATTGGCTTTCTACCCGGCACCGAGGAAGAAAAAATGGGTCCCTGGATGGGCGCTTTGGATGACAACCTGGAATTTTTAGCCAAGGGCGACGGCGGCAACCCCGGCGAATGGGGGCGCTCGGCCACCAATGATTTGATACGCAGCCGCATCAAAATCAAAAGCCTGAACTTTATGCGTGGACGCACCTTTTTGAACAAATTCGTCATCATTGACGAGGCGCAGAATCTGACCTCCAAGCAAATGAAAACCTTGATTACCCGCGCTGGGCCGGGCACCAAAATCATCTGCATGGGTAACCTGGCGCAAATCGACACGCCCTACCTGACCGAGGGCAGCTCTGGCCTGACCTATGTGGTGGACCGCTTCAAAAACTGGCAGCATGGCGGCCACATCCAGTTGGCCCGTGGCGAGCGCTCGCGCCTGGCCGACTTTGCCAGCGAGGTGCTGTAAGCATGGCCACCGCCTGGGTTACTGCCTTAAAACTCATCCCCTGGACGGATGTCATCAAAGCCGCGCCCCAGGTGGTCAAAACCGCCAAGGGGTTGCTGCAAAAAACGCCTGCCAACGCCGCTACCCCTGATGGCGCAACCGCAGGCGTAGGCGCAGACGACTTGTCCGCACAACAAGCCGCCTCGTCTAATACCAGCCCCAGCAATGCCGGGGAGCTGGCCTTGCAGCACATCGCCAAGCTGCAAGCACGCATCCAAACCCTAGAGCAAGCCCAGCACGACAGCGCCCAACTCATTGCCCAAATGGCCGAGCAGCAAGCCCAAGTCGTGCAAACCGTGGGCGTGCTGCGCACCGGCGCAACCCGCTTGGCCTGGCTTTGTGCGCTGCTGGGCTTGGCCTTGCTGGGCTTGGCGGGCTATGTGTGGTGGGGCTAAGGCGCTTACCTGTAAGCAGGCGGCGTACAGCTGCACACCATGCCTACCGCCTGCAATGGCTAGGCTTTGTGGCGACGTGGCTGCTAGTGATTGTGTTTCTGGGTGGCTTTTTACTGGAAGACCGCCAAGGCGTGCTCCAGCGTGAACAAGAGCGGCTGCACAAACAAAGCCAGATGCTGCATGACTACCTGGCTCAGCAAATTGATGCTATCCGCTACGTCTTAAACGATGTGCGGACTGATTTTTCTACGCATGATGCAGCCCAAAACCCACGCGCACGCCGCGATGCCAATGAGCGCTTGCAGGCGTTAACGCAAAGCTCGCGCCTCTTGCAGGTTTTACATGTGCTGGATTTACGGGGGCAGGTGCTGGCCTCTAGCGTACCGGGCTTACCGGGCAAACCTTTTCCCAAGCTGGCTTACTACCAGGATGTGCTGCACGCCAGCCTCCATGGTGGGCAGGCGCAGACCCTGTACGTGATTGCGGCCTATCCCAACTTGCTGGGCAGCTACACCATTGCTTTTGCCATGACGCTATATGACGATTGGGGACAGCCCTCTGGCCTAGTCATCACCAGCATTGACCCTGCCACCAACCAGCGCTTTTTACAGGCTACACGCTACGCCCCAGATATGCACATTACCGGCGTGCATGGTAATGGCTCGGTATTTTTAACCGCACCTACCGACTTGCCACTGCTGCAAGAGAACCTATTACAGCCGGGCTATTTTTTTCAGGAGCACCTAGCCAGCGGCCAAATTCATAGCCAGCGCATGGGCATTGGCCGCGCCAGTCAACCGCATCCAGGCATGGTCAGCCTCTATACCGTACAGCCAGCAGATTTGCACATGAGCGCCCCACTGGCCATCATCGTAGAGCGCAGCACCAGCGCCATCCTGAGCCGCTGGCAGCAGCGCTTGGGCAAGATGCTCAAACTGCTAGCGGCCATGCTGCTAGCCTCTACAGCGCTGCTGTGGGCATTGCAGCGGCGGCAACGCAGTATGCAAACCGCTCTTCGCCATGCCAGCGCCGAGGCTCAGTCCCAACGCCAGCGCCTGCACGCAGTGGCGCAAAACGTGCCAGGAATGCTCTACCAGTACCACCGCCGCCCCGATGGGAGTGGCGCTTTTTTGTACTGCTCCCAGGGGGTGATGGATATTTATGGCCTTAGCGCAGCGCAAGTGCTCACTGATGCCCACACCATACTCAGCCGCGTACACCCCGATGATGCCCACCTCTTGCTAGAGCAGGCAACACCAGCGGCGCAAGCACTGCCAAACCCCAATCTGCCCAAGCGGGCGGGGCACGCAGAGCAGATAAGGCCAGCACCATCGGGGTTGTACACCAGTGAATACCGCGTCCTCCTGCCCCAGGGTGGGGTGCGCTGGGTCTCTGGCATTGCCCGCGCCCAACCCACGGGCGATGGTGGGCTGCTGTGGCATGGCTACCTCTACGATATTACCGAGGCCAAACAGCGCACCCAAGAACTCGAACGCGCGAAAGAGCGTGCCGATGCCGCCAATACCGCCAAAAGCCGCTTTGTGGCCAATATGGGCCATGAAATCCGCACCCCCATGAACGCCGTGCTAGGCATGTTGCAACTGCTGCGCAATACCGGCCTGAGCAGCCAACAAAGTGACTACTGCGGCAAAGCCCAGGGAGCAGCGCAATCGCTGCTGGCCTTGCTCAATGATGTGCTGGATTTCTCCAAAATCGAGGCCGGCAAAATCGAGATTGAAAACATCCCCTTCGCCCTAGACGGCCTGCTGCGCAACCTGGCCGTCGTGCTGGCCACCAGCCTAGGCACCAAGCCCATTGAGCTGCTGTTTGACATTGACCCCCACCTTCCACGCCAACTGCGCGGCGATGCCCTGCGCCTAGAGCAAGTACTGCTCAACCTAGGCAGCAATGCCTTGAAATTTACCGCTCATGGCGAGGTGGTTTTGCGCCTGGCTTTGGTCTCTGCGCCCAGTCCCCAAGCCCTACAAGCACTGGCACAAAAACATGGAGCAGCGCCTTTGGTGGGGATAGAGTTTTCCGTCAGCGATACCGGCATAGGCATTGCTGGCACGCGACTAGAAGCTATTTTTGACAGCTTCACCCAAGCACAAAGCAGCACCACCCGCGAATACGGTGGCACGGGGCTAGGGCTGGCCATTGCCCGCAACCTGGTGCAGGCCATGGGCGGGCAGCTCAGTGTAGAGAGTACGCCCGGCCAGGGCAGCCGCTTTGCCTTCACCCTGTACTTGCAAGCACAGGCCAGCGCAGACACCGGCGCTATCCCCACCTTTGCCCACCTGCCTAGCCAGCAACGCTTACCCGCTGCACAAGCCCCGGCACAAGCAGATGCCGAACCTGCTCCACCAACAGCCCCCCTAGCGCTGCGCCTGCTACTGGCCGAAGACCACCCGCGCACCTGCCACACCCTGAGCCGCCTAGCCAGCAGCTTTGGCTGGCACTGCACTGCTGTAGCCAATGCCGAGCAAGCCCTACAAGCCGCCCACCAAGCCCTAGAGCAAGGCCAAACCTTTGATGTGTACTGCTTGGATGCCAGCCTTAACCAGCCCGATAACTGGCACACCATAGAAGCACTGGCACAACTGCACCAAGCCCATGCCCAGCCCTTACCGCCCACACTCTTACTCAGCACCTTGCACCAGCAGCAAAGCCTAGTAGCGCACCTGGCACACCTGCAAAACAGCACACCCGCCCTAGCGCACAGCACCAGCTTATTAATTAAGCCCATCACCGCCTCTGCGCTGTTTGATGCGGTCGCGGTTGCCACCCAAGGCCAGTCAGCGCAAGGGCAGCAGGCACACAGTGCGCAAGCTGGGGCACTGGCGGCCATGCGCATCCTGCTGACGGAGGACAACCCCCTCAACCAAGAAATTGCCCAAGCCCTGCTCACCCAGGCAGGTGCTGTCATCACCCTTGCGCACAACGGTGCAGAGGCGCTAGAGCACCTACAGCAACAAGGCGTGGCCGCCTTTGATGCTGTACTCATGGACATCCAAATGCCCGTCATGGACGGCCTAGAAGCCACGCGCCGCATACGCCAGCACATCAGCACCAGCCTCCCCATCATCGCCATGACCGCCAACGCCCATGCCCAAGACCGTGCCCAGTGCTTGGCCGCAGGTATGAATGAGCACCTGCCCAAGCCCATCGACCAAGCCCAATTGATTGCCTGCTTGCTGCAATACAAAGCTCCCGTACCGGATGCAGCCGCAGCACTGCCTGCATCTGCTACGCCACAGCCGGCACCAGCACCAGCACCAGCACCAACGCTACCCGCCGTCCCTACGCTAATGCCAACGCCAATGCCAGCACCGACCCTTGAGCTGGAGCAGGCCGTACACCGCCTAGGCGGCAACCGTGCCCTGTATGCACGCCTGCTGCGTGACTTTGCCGCTCAGCACCCCAGCGCCACAGCCCCGGTTCGCCAAGCCCTGGCGATGCAAGACAGCGCTCTGGCTCACCGCCTGCTACACACCTATAAGGGCTTGACGGCAAGCCTGGGCGCTCCTGCTCTAAGCGAATGCGCCCAGGCGGCGTTGCGCCTACTGCGTGACTATGGTGATGGACCAACGCTGCCAGCACAGCTATCGCACACACTGCACCAGCTCGACACCCTGCATCCGCCTACCCTGCACGCCCTCTTGCAAGCCAGTGCTGCCTGGCAAAGCAGCACCACCACTACCACCCCCAACACAGCGGCCTTAACCCCCCTTGATTGGGCACAGGCACTGCACCATCTGCAAGCCTTGGTACAAGCGCACGATATGCAAGCGCTGGCCACCTTTGCCGCGCTGCCCCCTGCCCTGTTAAGGCAAGCGCCCGCCCCAGTGCTAGAGCAGGCGCTGCAAGCCTTAGACTTTGCGCAAGCCCAGCACCAACTCACTCTGTGGATAAAGGACCTCTCGCCGCCATGACCGCCCCGCCCCCGCGCCTACTGATAGTGGATGACCAACCCATCAACATCCAAAGCCTGCACCAAATTTTTCAGGCCGACCACACCGTCTTAGCCGCCACCAGTGCCGCCCAAGCCTTGGCGCTGTGCCAACGCCAGCCCCCGCCCGATTTGATTTTGCTGGACATCATCATGCCCGAGATGGATGGCCTGGCGCTTTGCCGCCTGCTCAAGGCCGATGCGCTCACTGCAGACATCCCCATCATCTTCGTAACTGCCCAGTCGAGCAGCGAAGAAGAAAGCGCCGCCTTAGAAGCCGGGGGCGTGGACTTTATCAGCAAGCCCGTCAACCCAGCGGTGGTACGCGCCCGCGTCAAAACGCATTTAACGCTCAAGGCGCAAAGCGATTTTTTGCGCTCCCTGGCCTTTATGGATGGCCTAACCGGCGTAGCCAACCGCCGCCGCTTTAACGAGGCGCTAGACAGCGCCTGGCGACACAGCCTGCGCCAGCGCGAAAGCCTGGGCTTGGTGATGATGGATATTGACCACTTCAAACGCTACAACGACCACTACGGCCACCAGCAAGGCGACACCTGCTTGCAAGCAGTCGCGCAAACCTTGCAGCAGCACATGCAGCGCCCCTACGACCTGCTAGCGCGCTATGGCGGCGAAGAGTTTGTTTGCCTGCTACCGGGCTGCAACCACCAAGCCACCTTGGATAAGGCCGAGCAGCTGCGCCGCGCCATCGCTGATTTGGCCTTGCCCCACGCCCAATCGCCTACGGCCAGCCACGTCACCCTCAGCCTGGGGGCGGTAGCGCTGGAGCTGGATGCCACACCCTCCGAACTGCCCCCCAGCCTGACAGCCCAAGCACTGCTCCAACAAGCCGATACCGCCCTGTACACCGCCAAAAACCAAGGCCGCAACCAAGTCGCTTCCAAGGTGTTCAGCCCGGCAGCGGCACAATAACGCGCTATGCACCCCCCCGCCTCCACCAGTGATATGCCCTTGCCACCTGGCCTTGCTGTTACCCCTGCCGCCGATAAGTACGCCCAATACGCCCCCGCCGCACCGGCTGCGGCCTTGCCCCGTGCGCCGCTGCGCCTAAGCTGTGTGCTGCCCGCCTATAACGAGGCGGTCAACCTACCGCGCTTTGTGCCCGCGCTGGCGCAGGTGGTGGCGCAGTTGACGGCAGATTTTGAAATCATCATCGTCAACGACGGCAGCCGCGATGCCACCCACCAGGCCGCCGTGGATTTGCTGCAAAACAGCGGCCTGCCGCTGCGCTACCTGGCCTTGTCGCGCAACTTTGGCAAAGAGGCGGCGCTGTCCGCCGGCATCGACCATGCACGGGGCAACGCCGTGTTGTTGATTGATACCGACTTTCAGCACCCGCTAGAGCTATTGCCGCAAATGCACCAGCTTTGGCTGCACGGCTATGACATGGTGTATGGCGTGATTGCCGACCGTGCGGCAGAAAGCGGCCTCAAGCGCCTGGGCACACGCTGGTTTTACCGCCTGATGAACACCGGCAGCGCAGTGCAAATGCCGCCCAATGCCGGGGATTTTCGCTGGCTAGACCGCAAGGTGGCCGATGCCCTTAAAGCCCTGCCTGAGCGTCACCGTTTTATGAAGGGGCTGTACGCCTGGGTGGGCTTCAAAACCGTGGCGCTGCCCTTTGTGCCGCTGGACAGGGCGGCAGGCGCATCCAGCTTTAACCTGCGCCGCCTGGGTTCGTTGGCGCTGCTGGGGCTGACTTCGTTTACCACCTTGCCGCTACGGGTGTGGAGCGTGATAGGCGGCCTGGTGGCCTTGGTGGCGCTGGGCTACGGGCTGTGGATTATTGTGGCCACCTTGCTATTTGGCGCAGAGCTGGCGGGCTGGCCGACGCTGGCGGCGGGCATCATGCTGTTCTCAGGTGTGCAGTTAATGTCGATTGGCATTCTGGGCGAATACATTGGCCGCATTTATGACGAAGTGAAGCAGCGCCCCAGCTACCTGGTCGCCCGTGATGAAGACCACAGCCCCTGGCGTGATGAGCAATCCCCTGCCAAAGATTAAGCCCGCCATGCAGGCGCAGCAGCCACCCTCCCCCGCCGCCCCGTTACCACTCTTGGTACGTTTGCAGCAACTGCCCCAGGTGCTGCTGTTTGTGCTGGTGGGCGGCAGTGCAGCGGCGGTGCATTTGCTGGCCGTGGGCGCTTTGGTGGCCTGGGTGGGGCTGGCTCCTTTATTGGCGAACGGGCTGGCGTTTTTGCTGGCTTTTATCGTTAGCTACAACGGCCATGCTTGGCTCACCTTTGCCGCCCACCAAGCGCGGGGCTGGGCGGTGGTGGGGCGCTTCTTTGCCGTGGCCAGCCTGTCTTTTATGGTCAATGAGCTGCTGTATGTGCTGGCGCTACAGTGGCTGCACTGGCATTATTTTTGGAGTCAGGCGGGCATTCTGGTGCTGGTGGCGGTGGGCACTTTTGCCATGAGCAAATTCTGGGCGTTCAAGCGCCGGGAGGGGAAATGATGCAGATGCAGCAAGCGAGTAAACCCATCACCCTCTGCGTTGATGACTACGCCCTGCACCCGCTGATTGACCAAGCCGTGCTGCAACTAGTGGGTAAGGGGCGCATCAACGCCACCAGTTGCATGAGCACTGCCCCGCGCTGGGCGACGGCGGCGCAGGATTTGAAGCCCCTGCGCCAAAGCGGGCGGCTGGCGGTGGGGCTGCACTTCAACCTCACGGAAAGCCACGGCGGCCTTTACCACGCCTTAGGTTTGAAGCAGGTGATTGGCCAAGCTTATGCCGGGCGCTGGACGCAGGCGCAATGGCAGGCCGTATGGTGTGAACAGCTCGATGCCTTTGAAGCCGCCATGGGCGCAGCGCCCGACTTTATTGACGGCCACCAGCATGTCCACCAACTACCTGGCGTGCGCCAGGCACTGCTGGCGGAAATTACCCAACGCTACCCGGCGGATGCGCGGCCTTGGCTGCGCTCCACCGCACCAGCGGGCAGGCTGTGGCTTGCACCCAAGGCGGCCATCATCGCCTTGCTGGGGGGCTGGACGGCTACGCGCCAATGGCAGGCGGCGGGCTGGCGCTGCAACCAGGGCTTTGCTGGGGTGTATGGTTTTGATGCCCCCAGCCCCGCCGCCTACCGCGCCCAGATGCAAGGCTGGCTGGCGCAGGTGGGGGTGGGTAGCCTCATCATGTGCCACCCGGCGGCAGAGGCAGTGGCCGGTGATGCCATCGGCCAGCAGCGCCCGGTGGAGTTTGCCTATTTGATGAGTGATGCTTTTACCGAAGATTTGGTCGCCGCCTCAAAGACTCTGCGGGTCCACATCCACCAGCCAGCGCACTAGGCTTTTGTGCTGGCCGCGCAACTGGTGCAGGCTGGGCTGCCAAGCCTGCAAAAAGCGTTGCAAGGCGGTGCGGCTGCCCGCTTCTAGCAGCATTTGGGCGCGTTCGATATTGGCCACGCGCTGCACGGCCAGCGGTATTGGTGGGTAGATAAACACCCCTTGGGCAGCAGCCAACGCCTGCCCTAGCGCGGCAGCAGTGCGTAAAAAGTCTTGGGCGGCCTCTTGCGTTTTGGCATCAGCGCGTAGCAGGGCTTGGAAGACGAAGGGTGGCATCCCCGCCTCTTGGCGCTCTTGCAGTTGCTGCTGGGCAAAGCGCGGGTAATCATGCGCCTGCAAGGCTTGGTAGAGGGGGTGCTCGGCCTGGTGGGTCTGCACCCACATTTGTGCCTGGCTGGACTGGGCGGCCATAAATTGCGCATCACGCCCAGCGCGGCCTGCTGCTTGCAGTAGCAGAGAGAACAGCCGCTCCGGCGCACGAAAGTCGCTGCTGTAGAGCGCTGCATCGGCCTGCACAGCCGCCACCAAGCTGATGCGCCGAAAGTCATGCCCCTTGGCCACCATTTGCGTGCCTACCAACACATCGATTGCGCCGCTGTGCATATCAGCCAGCAGTTGCTGCAACTGGTCTTTGCCCTGGGTGGTGTCGGCATCAATGCGGGCAATGCGGGCGGGTTGTCCGTCGGGGCGCTGTACGTTGCGTAGCTGCTGCTCTAGCGCCTCTTGCAGTTGCTGGGTTCCTGCGCCCAGAGGGAGGATGTCGGCATTGCCGCAACTGGGGCAATGGCGCGGCACGGGTTGGCTGGCGCTGCAATGGTGGCAGCGCAGGCGGCGCTCGCTTTTGTGAAATACCTGGTGGGCGCTGCAATGGGGGCAGTCGCTTTTCCAGCCGCAATCGGCGCAGAACAGTACGGGGGCAAAACCACGGCGGTTGAGCAGCACCAGGCTTTGCGCGCCACGCTCCACCCGCTTGGTCATGGCTTGCAGCAGGGGGGGGGCTAGCCAGGTGTTTTTTGGCCATTGGTGCATGGGCAACAGACGCACTTGGGGCAGGGCGGCAGCGCCGACGCGGCTGGGCATGTCTAGGCGCTGGTAGCGGCCTGTGGTGCAGGCGTGCCAGCTCTCTAGCGAGGGGGTGGCGCTGCCCAGAATCACTTTCGCCCCTTCGTGCTTGCCGCGCCACAGCGCCAGGTCGCGGGCGTGGTAGCGTGCGCCTTCTTCCTGTTTGAAGCTGGGGTCGTGCTCCTCATCCACCACAATCAGGGCTAGTTGCGGCAGGCTGGCCAAAATGGCCATGCGCGTACCCAGCACAATACGCGCCTGCCCCAGGTGGGCAGCTAGCCAGTGGTTCAGGCGCTGCGCCTCAGTCAGGCCGCTGTGTAGGCTAACCACGGCTTGCGCCCCCCATTGCGGGCAAAACCGCGCCTCAAACCGTGCCAGCAGTTGCGGGGTGAGGTTGATTTCCGGCACTAGCACCAACACCTGCGCCTGGGGTTGGGCACTTAGCAGGGTGTGGGCGATGTGCAGATAGACCTCGGTCTTGCCGCTGCCGGTGCTGCCGTAGAGCAGGAAAGGCCCCGCATCGGCCAGGATGCGCTGGCAGACGGCGGCTTGCTCATCACTCAGGGGCGGCGCTGTAGCGGGGGCTTGCGCTAGAGTTTGTGCTAGGGCTTGTTTGCCGCTTTTGCCACTATTGCCGCTTTTGCTGTTGCTTGCTGCCGTACTTTTTTGGGCTTTTTGTAAGCGCCGCTGTAATTGCGCGGGGCTGGTTTTGCGTAGCAGCGGGGGCAGCGCCATAGTCGCCACCTCGCCCAGGCTGCGCTGGTAGTAGCGGGCGGCAAACGCCACCAGTTGCCGCCAAGCGGGGGAAAGAGGGGACAGAGGAGGAGGCTGAGGCGGCAAGCCGGGCGCTGCCTCGCTGGCGGCTGAGGCCAGTGCGCAGGCAATGGGGCGTAGGGGGATGCTGGCATCTAGGGCGCGGGCCGGGGGGGGGGCATCCCAAACTACACCCAGCAATTCCCGCCGCCCTAGGGGCACACGCACCAAGCTACCGGGGGGGAGCTGCTGGCTGTGCTGGTAACTTAAAAGCGCACCCACCCGGCTGTGCAGGGGGGTATCCACCGCAATATGCAGGATGGCGGGGGTGGGTGGGTGGCTTTGCAAGCCTTAAACCGCTTGGCGCAGTTGGCGCGAGTAGCTATGCACCGTCTCTACCAAGGCGGATACATGCTCTGGCGGGGTGAACTGGCTAATGCCATGCCCCAAGTTAAAGATATGCGTTGCGCCGGTGGTGCTGCGGTCGGTGTGGGGCTTGCCAAAGCTATCCAGCACAGCGCGGGCTTGGGCGGCAACGGCCTCGGGCGGGGCAAATAGCACATTGGGGTCGATATTGCCTTGTAGGGCTTTGCTCTCGCCCACTAAGGCGCGGGCTTGGGTGAGGTTGGCCGTCCAGTCCAGACCTAGCACTTCGCAGTCCATATCTTTCATATCAGGCAGCCAGATGCCGCCGCCTTTGGTGAAGACGATGCGCGGCACGTCTTGCCCATCTACGCCGGTGCGCTTCAATTGCGCCAGCACTTGCTTGGTGTAGGCCAGGCTAAATTGCTGGAACATGCCATCGGCCAGCACACCGCCCCAGCTATCAAAAATCATCACGGCCTGAGCGCCTGCGTCAATTTGGGCGTTCAGGTATTGCGCCACCGAATCGGCGTTGACTTGCAAAATGCGCTGCATCAGGTCGGGGCGGGCGTACATCAGGCTTTTGATATGGCGATAGTCTTGCGAGCCACGGCCTTCGACCATGTAGCAGGCCAGCGTCCAGGGGCTGCCAGAAAAGCCAATCAGCGGCACGCGCCCATTCAGCGCTTTGCGGATGCTGGTAACGGCATCAAACACATAGCGCAGCTTGTCCATATCGGGTACGGCAAGGGCGTTGACGGCGGCCTCATCACGCACCACGGTCGCAAAGCGCGGGCCTTCGCCCTCGGCAAAAGTTAGCCCCAGCCCCATGGCATCGGGCACGGTAAGGATGTCGCTAAACAAAATGGCTGCATCCAACGGAAAGCGCTCTAGCGGTTGCAGCGTCACCTCAGTGGCGTAATCCACATTGGTAGCCAGCCCCATAAAGCTACCGGCCTTGGCACGGGTGGCCTTGTACTCAGGCAGGTAGCGCCCAGCTTGGCGCATCAGCCACAGAGGGGTGTAGCCGGTGGCCTGACGACGGCAGGCACGTAAAAAGGTATCGTTGGTCAGAGCAGGGAAGGCGCTGAGGGTAGAAGTAGAAGTAAAAGTAGAGGTCATCGTAGTAGTCATGGGGGAGGATTGTCGCATTAGCTCAACGACTCATCGCGGGCGCTGCTGCTCAGGTGCTGCACATCGCCCCAGCCTACCAGGCTCAAGCCCTGGGGAGTCCACAGCAGGCGGTTGATGGCGGCATTGGGCAAAGCCCAGGTGCGTGGGGCTTGTACGTCTTGGCCAGTGGCTAGGCGGTAGAGGCAATCCATCACCCCGCCATGCGCTACCAGCACGATATGTCCGCCGATGTGGGCGCTGGCTGCCTGCGTGACCGCTTGGGCAATACGCGCTTGCAGCATGAGTAGCGATTCCCCGCCCGCCCCCGGTGGGGTGAAGTGGGGGTCGCGCTTGCGCCAGCGCTCGGTGGCCTGGGGGTGTTGGCGCTCAAGGGCGGCGAAGGTCTGCCCTTCAAAACTGCCAAAGCCGCGTTCGCGCAGGGCTGGCGCACGATGCAGGGGGGCAGCGCAAGCGTGGGCGATGGCCTGGGCGGTTTGCCAGGCTCTTTGCAAGTCGCTGCTGTAGATGGCATCCAACGCGCCCGCGCCTGCTTGCCCCCCGTCAAACGCCAGGCTAGCGGCCAGGGCGTTAGCGGTTTGCCGGGCTTGCTCTAGGCCGGTGGCGTTTAAGGGAATATCCCAGTGGCCTTGGATACGGCCTTGGGTATTCCAATCGGTTTCACCATGGCGAATAGCGGTAATACGGGTGGCTTGCACGGTTTGGTTTTGAATAGGTTTTGTGATAACCAAATGGCTATGGCTCAATCGGTTGTGGCTTGCCAAAATAATAGCCTTGGAATAGGTGGCAGCCCTGTTCGCGCAGCCATTCAAACTGCTCTAAATGCTCAATTCCCTCAGCCACCACCATCAGTTGCAGGGTTTGGGCTAGGACGAGAATAGTTTTAGCAATGGCGGCAGCGTTTTCATCAATTAAAATTTCATCAACAAAAGATTTATCTATTTTTAACTCATGCAGGGGCAGGCGCTTCAAATAGCTTAAAGAGGAGTAGCCTGTGCCAAAATCATCCAAGGCAAACTTAACCCCCAATAGGCGTAGGCGCTTCATTTTTTGAATGCTTTGCTGCAAATCGGTGTGGAACATGCTTTCTGTTAGTTCTAAGCAAAGCAGTTCTGGGTTTGCACCTGTAGTGCGTAAAATATTCTGTACCGAGTCGTGAAAATCCGCATCGCGCAACTGGCGGGCGCTGATGTTGATGGAGATAGTCAGCTTGGCCATTTCTGGCTGTTGCGCCCAGATTGCCAGTTGCTGGCAGGCTTGTAGCATCACCCATTGGCCAATACTGACAATCAAGCCCGACTCTTCAGCCTTAGGGATAAAGCTCAAGGGGGAGACCATACCCCGCTCTGGGTGTATCCAGCGCAGCAGGGCTTCATAACCAGCGGGTTTTTGGTCTTTATCCACCAGCACTTGGTAGAACACGCGGAATTGCTCCCGGTCTAAGGCTACACGCAAATCGTGCATTACAGCGGCGTGCCACAGCATTTCTTCCTGCATGGAAGGCTCAAACGCACAAATTTGATTGCGCCCATGCTCTTTGGCACGGTATAAAGCCATTTCAGCGCGTTGCAATACCTCTTCTTGATTGATATTTTTGCCCTGGAACAAGGTTAAACCAATGCTGCATGAAGAGTGCACCATAATGCCTTCAAAATCAAAGGCTTGTTCTAGGCTGTAGCGCACTTTTTCTGCCATATTTTCAGCTTGGATATTGGCCTTTTTCTCCTCTTCATCCAAACTGCCTAGTAATATAACAAACTCATCGCCCCCTAAGCGGGCAACCACATCGTCTTCACGCACTAAGGCACGAATACGCTTGGCCGCTTGGCAGAGCAATTCATCCCCTCGGGTATGGCCTAGGGAGTCGTTCACATCTTTGAAGTTATCCAAATCCAATAACAATAAGGCATTGTATTGATTACCTTGTAATGAGCGGGCAATTAACATGCGCAGGTGCTCGCCCAAAAAATGGCGGTTGGGCAAGCCCGTCAGCATGTCATATAAGGCCATGGTTTGTGAACGCTGCTCGGCCTTTTTGCGCTCAGTGATATTGGCACGAATGGCAATATATTGCTCGGGTATGCCATCTTCACCAATAAAGGGCACAATGGTGGAATGCACCCAGTACAGGCTGCCGTCTTTAGCGCGGTTGCACACTTCGCCCGTCCAGGCTTTGCCTGCTGCAATGGTCCTCCACATTTCGCCAAAAAACTCAGAAGGGTGAAACCCAGAATTTAACAGCCGGTGGTCTTGCCCTAGCAATTCTCCACGGCGGTATTGAGAGATTTGGCAGAATTTATCATTGACCTTGGTAATAACCCCTCTGGCATCGGTGACGGCCACAATGGCATGGGCATCCAGAGCCACTTTTAAATCATTCAAATCTTTGTAAGAGCTTTCTAGCAGCTTGAGGGCTTTATTTCTTTCGGTGGTATCTTTTAGAACCGCAACCAAGCCCGCAAAATCACCTTGAAAATTCTTTAATGGTACAGAATCCACTTGGATATGCTGGGTTTCCCCACTTTCATGGGGTATTTCTAATTCAAAATCAACCGGGCGACCATTGGCCAAGCTTTTGAGCAAGGGCAATATGGTTTCTTTTTGCTCTTTATTCACATAGTTTTTCCACGGGCGGCCTTGCAGCTCTTCAAGCTGCTTATTCAACCGCTGCGTGTGCATGGGGGTGGCTTTGAGGTAGTTAAAATTTTGGTCTAATACAATCACCTCAACAGGCATGTGCATCCAAACATTTTCCCATTTTTTTTGAGCCGTGGCACTTTGTACTTTAAGGGCTTGGATTTTTTCATAAGGCTGTACAATTCTTTTTTGAAAAAAACCGTGGTACAGCAGGCAATAAACAATCACTTTAAATAAGTGGCCACCTAGGTAGAGGGCTTGGCTTTCTACAAAATAATGCAAAAATGCCATTTGCCCTATACCCAGCACAAAACAGGTAGCGGCTAAGTGCAGATGGTAGGGGTCTTGCGAGCTGCGCCATTGGCTATAAAACAAGGCGGCACAAAAGAAATTGGCAATGCAGATAAGCAGCCCTATGATATCGAACGGTCCTGCCCCCAGCCCTGCGGTAAGCTGAAAATGCTTCCATTGCTGAACTTCAAACGTACCTAATAAAAATAGCAGGCCACTACCGCAGGCAGCAACCAAGAGCCACCATAATTTATACCCTGGCAAACTGGCACGTAAACCCAGTAAAAATAAGGTAGCTACTTCGGCAGAACGCGCAACAGCCCAAAAAAACCGTGCTTTTTCAGGATTACTCGGGGTAATAAACCCTGGCATTCCATTGGAGTTCATCAGGTGCAGCACATCCAGGCTGGCAACCAGCGTAAAGCCCATGAGCAAAACTTTTGCCATATCCTGGTAGTCGGGGTCGCGCTCATGCCAGGCTAGGGAGGCAATCATAAAAGCCACCACAATAGCAAACACTTCTAACAAGAAGTGGGCTGCCAGTTGGTACTCCACATTCAAAAAATCACGCGCCGATTGGGGTAAAGCCACCAAGCCCGCAAAACCTACTATGGCTGCTAGGCACAGCACTAAATAACTGCCCAAGGTTTGCCGCATATACGGACGCATAAATTACCTCAATTTAGCAATACAGGGAAAAAACACCGCAAGGGCAAGAACACCATAGGCAAGTATAGAAGCGCTAGCACCCGTATTTGCTATGGCTATGGCTGCGGCGGTGGTGTTGCATGGGGCTGGGGTGGTTGGGGTGGGAGCTTGGGTATTGCCAGGGTGACAGCCCGTAGCCCCGAGCCAGGCTGGGGGAAGCCCGATAGCGCCGCCTCAAACAGCAAGTGCCAGATATTGCTGTCTGGGATGCGCACCTCTTCATACTGGGCGGCAGTTTCGTACACGATACGCTGGCTGGCCTGCTCGCGTAAAACTATTTTGACGGCCCAGGCGCGTACGGCTGGCGGAGTATCAAGCAACCAGCCATTGGCAACCCAAGTGCCGTGCCACTGGTGATGACCTACCCCACCATAGCCCGCCCCATAACCCAGCCCCCACGCAAAGCGCGGGCCGTAATAGAAGGGATTATTGAACATTGCCCACGGCTGGGCTTGGCGCGCGTGGTGGGCGCTGATTTGCGCCACCAAACGCGCTTGCTCCAGCGGCGGCTCTTTACCGTTTACGCCGTTTAAGTGGTTTGAGCTGTTTGAGCTGTTGGAGTTATTTAAGCGGCTTAAACCAACTTTGGCCAAGGCGGCCTCGGCAGCGGCCTCCACTTGGGCAAAACCGGCCTCCTGCATTTGCGAGGGCAGCAGCTCTAGCCGATAGGTGGTGGGTAGCTCCACCCCCTGCATCTGCGCAAAAGACTGCACATTGCTGGTCATGCTGGTGGGCGCAAAAGCGCAGCCGCCCAAGGCCAGCGCCCCGATGCACAGTGCGCCAGCGCCCAAAGCGCGGGTAAACCCAGTGACAAATCCAGTCAGTCCAGTCATAGCGCCTCCAGAAAAAATTATGCCGTGGCCTTGCTTTTTACCACTTGCAGCCCTTTGGGCTTGGGCGCAGCATCCGCACCTTCTTCGCTGGGCACCAAGGGCAGCTCGTCATAGTCAAACGCGGTATCGCCATCGGGGGTGGCTACGCCGGTGGTGCTGGCGTTGGCAAAGTCGTGCAGCTTGGGGTCCATCATGTGGGTGGTAACGATATGCCCCATGGCGCGGAACATGCTTTCAATACGGCCTGGGTATTTCTTCTCCCAGTCGCGCAGCATGTCGCCGACGATAACGCGCTGCAAGCCCTCCTGGCTGCCGCACAGGTTGCAGGGGATGATGGGAAATTCTTGGTATTCCGCCCAGCGCTTGATGTCCTGCTCGCGCACACAGCACAGCGGGCGAATGACCATGTGCTTGCCATCGTCACTGACCAGCTTGGGCGGCATGCCCTTCATGCGTCCGCCGTAGAACATATTGAGCATCAGCGTTTGCACAATGTCGTCGCGGTGGTGCCCCAGTGCCAGCTTATTGCATTTGAGGCGGTCGGCTACCGAGTACAAAATCGCGCGGCGCAGGCGCGAGCACAGGCTGCACGTGGTTTTGCCTTCGGGAATCACGCGCTTAACTACGCTGTAGGTATCCTGGTTTTCAATGTGGTACTCCACCCCAATGCTTTCCAGGTACTGGGGCAGCACATGCTCAGGGAAGCCGGGCTGCTTCTGGTCGAGGTTGACGGCCACCAGCTCAAAGCGGATGGGGGCGCGTTTTTGCAGCTTGCGCAGAATGTCCAGCAGGGTGTAGCTGTCTTTGCCGCCAGACATGCACACCATGATGCGGTCGCCCTCTTCAATCATGTTGAAGTCCAGAATAGCGCGTCCTGCCTCGCGGCACAGGCGTTTTTCCAGCTTGATTTTTTCGCGCTCGGCCTTGGTTTTGCCGCCTTGGGTGGGGGTGTTGTCGGCGTTGGCATCGGTAGCAGCAGGCGCGTCGGCCAGGGTGGCCTCATCCAGCCAGGGGTTATGTTCGGGGTGGGTTGCAGCAGTCACAGTGTTTTTCGCTTGATTAGCAGACGGGGAAACCGCCAATTTTCCCAAGAAAACGGCGCTTGGGCGCTCTGTCGGGGCTTTTGTGGTTTTGGCGCTGATTTACGCAGGTTTACCACTGCCCAGTCTCCACGCGAATAGCCACTTCGCAGTCGTCAAAAATGGCTAGCTTGGTAATTTTTACGCGCACACCTAGCACACCGGGCAGTTGCATCAGGCGCTGGGCGAGTTTGCCAATCAGGCTTTCCAGCAGATTCACATGCTCTGCCGTGCATTCCTCGATGATGATTTGCCGCACCTTGCGGTAATCGAGCACATGGGTGATGTCATCGTCTTGCGGGCGCAGGGGCTGGGGGCCTTGGTTGAGTTGGGCATCGACCTGGATAGGCTGGGGGGCGGCCTTTTCATGCGCCAAAATGCCTAGACTGGCATCAAAGCGCAGACCGGTAAGGCTCAAAATCTGGTTGCCGGAGACAGGAAGCATGGCGTAGTCAGAGGTGGGAAGGGTTAAAAATAAAAGGCGGCCATCGTAGCGCCTGAAAGCGCAAGCACACTCAGACTCGCACGGTATGCACTACATCAGAGAAAAATCACGCTCAAAACGCTGCAAATGCTGGCCGCCATCCACCAGCAGGCTGGTTCCGGTGATGGAGCGGTTTTCCAGCGCAAAACGCACCGTAGCCGCCACATCCTGGGGGCTGGAACTGCGCCCCAAGGGGCTTAAACGGTGCAGTTGTTCAAATTTTTCCTGACTGAGCATGTGGCTGGTCAGCGTCAAGCCAGGCGCAACACCCACCACCCGCACCAGGGGAGCGAGCGCCAGCGCCAGCATGGTCGTAGCCGCCTCCAGCGCCGCTTTGGAGAGGGTGTAGCTGAAAAAATCCGGGTTCTGGTTCCACAGCTTTTGGTCGAGCAGGTTGACGACTGCGCCCTCAGCCTGCGCCTCCCCTTGGGCGTGCCGCGCCTGGATATGGCAGTGCAAGTCACGCGCCAGGGCGATGGGGGCGGCGGTGTTGCTGGCTAGGTGGCGCTGCATCAGGGTGTAGGAGAAATCCTCCGCGCCATCGTATGCAAATAAAGAGGCGCTATTGACCACCGCATCCAAGCGCCCCAGCGCCGCCACAGCGGCAGGTACTAGGCTGGCCGTGGCCTGCTCATCGGCCAAATCCGCTTTGAGCGCACAGGCGGGCACGCCCAGCGCCTGGCAGTCCAGCACAGTTTGCGCCGCGCCCTCTACCGAGCGGTGGTAATGCACGGCCACCGCCCAGCCCGCTTGCGCCAGGTGCAGCGCCGTCTCGCGCCCCAGCCGCCGCCCGGCTCCAGTCACCAAGGCCACCGGCTTGGTGGAAGATAAAACAGGTTTTTGTTCAGCAGTCATGGCCATGCAGCGCCAGCCAGCGGCCAAAGGCGGGGACAATTGCCCGCATGAAGCAGCCCCATTCCCACTCCTTGACCACCAGCGATTCAGCGCAAAAGGCGCACAGTGTAACCAGCGCCCCCCTCCCCCCCCAGGGCAACCCCCTCTTGCCCGTGATTGCGCAGGCCATTGCCCAAGCGGGCGGCTGGCTGGGGTTTGAGCCGTTTATGCAGCTAGCGCTCTACGCCCCCGGCCTGGGCTATTACGCCAACGACAGCACCAAGCTGGGGCTAATGCCCAGCAGCGGCAGCGATTTTGTGACCGCGCCCGAGCTATCGCCCGTCTTTGGCCAACTGCTGGCCACCCAGGTGCAAGAGGCGCTGGCGCACACCCAAACCAGCAGCATCTGGGAATTTGGCGCAGGCAGCGGCGCACTGGCCGAGCAGGTGCTGGATGCACTGGCCGCCCAATCCGTCCAGTTGGACAGTTACCACATCGTCGATATTTCCGGCAGCCTGCGCCAGCGCCAGCAAGAGCGCCTGGCCCGCTTTGGCAACTTGGTGCGCTGGGAAAGCCGCCTGCCCAGCGCCATACAAGGCGTAGTGCTGGGCAACGAAGTGCTGGATGCCATGCCCGTGCAACTGCTAGCGCGGGTCAATGGGCAATGGCAGGAGCGCGGCGTAGCCCTGCAAGACGGCCAACTGGTCTGGCAAGACCGCCCCACCAACGCCCGCCCGCCGCTAGAGATTGAAAGTGACCACGACTACCTCACCGAAATCCATCCCCAGGCCGAAGCCTTTATCCACACCCTGGGCCAGCACCTGGAGCGCGGCGCGGCCTTCTTCATTGACTACGGTTTTGGCGAAAGCGAGTACTACCACCCCCAGCGCCACATGGGAACCCTGGCCTGCCACCGCCTGCACCAAATGGATGACCGCCCGCTGGAAGACGTGGGCAGCAAAGACATTACCGCGCACATCAACTTCACCGGCATTGCCGTGGCTGCGCAAGATGCGGGCTTTGAGCTGCTGGGCTACACCAGCCAAGGGCATTTTTTGCTGAACTGCGGCCTGCCGGAAAAACTTGCCGCTCTGGGGCTAGCGCAGCGCAGCATGGCCAGCAAGCTGGTGATGGAGCATGAAATGGGCGAGCTGTTCAAAGTACTGGGCATGGTCAAAGGCGCTGCACCTTGGCCAGCCTTGGGTTTTTTGCAGGGCGACCGGCTGCACCGCTTGTAACAAGAAAGCATTAGCATGATTCGCTGGTTGGCCCTAGTTTTTATCGCCCTGGTGCTGCTGGACAGCGCCACCGGCATTCTGGACAAGCTATGGCGCAAACTGCCTGGTGGCCGCCTGCCGGGGGATTTTCAATGGCGACTGCTGCGCTGGCAGATTCGCCTGCCCATTGCCAGCGCCGTGCTGCTGACAGTACTGCTGTTTAGCGCTTTGAAGTTGCTGGCGGCGGGGGGCGAGGGCGGCTAGAACGTGTTCACGCTCTCAAAGGTGAAAAATCTCCAGCGTGCGCCGTAGCACACTGGTGCTGACATCCATCTCACGGGCAGAGTCGGCATAGCCATCCGCTACGCGGGCGTTGTCTTGGGTGACCTCATCCAACTCTGCCAGCGCGGCATTGATTTGCATTAGCCCAGCACTTTGCTCAGTCGTGGTCTGCACCAGCGTTTGGATATGCTGGTTAATGACTTGCGCTGCCGCCACCGTGTTGGCAATAGAGCTACTGGCCGACTGCATTTGGCTAGCGCTATCGCTAATGCCTTGGGTGGAGTGCGCAATAAGTTGGCGGATTTCCTTGGCCGCCTCGCCACTGCGCTGGGCTAGTACGCGTACCTCGCCGGCCACAACGGCAAAGCCTCGGCCTTGCTCGCCAGCGCGGGCGGCCTCTACCGCAGCGTTCAGTGCCAGCAAGTTGGTTTGAAAAGCAATGCTCTCAATCGAAGAGATGATGCTTTGCATCTGCTGCGAAGACTGCTCTAGCCCCCTGACCTGGGTGCTGGCCAGCTCTATGATTTGCCCGCTTTGTAACGCCAGGTCAGCGCTGTGTTGGGCTTGGTGCTGGATGTCTTTGGCATCCCTTTCTGTTTGGGAGACGGCCTCGGTCAACTGGGAGGTGGCGGTGGCCGTCTCTTGCAGGTTTTGCGCTTGGCGCACGGTACGCGCCGATAGCTGCTCGGCCTCGCTCGTTAGGCTACGCGCAACGGCGTTAAAGCCATCAATTTCGTGCTTGGCATCGCCAATCACTGCTCGTAAGTTAACGTGGATTTGCCGCAGCCGCTCTAACAGCAACCCCAGCGGGTGGGGCGGCAGTGCCTCGGGTAAGGGGTCACTTAAATGCCCGCAGGCAATGTCGCTGGCTAGTTTTTGCAAACTACGCAAAGGTCGGGTGACTCGCGTGTGCAGATAGGCCAAGGACAGACTCCAGCCGATGAACAACCCCAGCACCCATAAAGCCTGTTGCCAAGGCTGCGTTAGTCCCATAACAGGCAGTGCCAGTGCCCATAAGAATATGGGCAGTTGCAGAAAAACCTGGCGTTCGGTGATATTGGCACGCTGGAGCTTGCCTAAGTGGTTGCGCCACCCCGTGGCACGCACCCGCCCACCATGCAGGCGAATTTCGGGGCTGGCTTGGCGGCGCTGCTCTACGATGCGGGTGTAGAGGGCTTCTGCCTGCGCCACTTCCTTGGCGCTGGGCTTGGAGCGCACCGACATATAGCCTATAGGCTTGCCGTTTTGCATCATGGGGGTGACGCAAGCCTGCACCCAGTAGTAGCTGCCGTCTTTGCGCAGATTCTTCACCATACCTTGCCAGGCACGACCATGACCAACGGTAGTCCACAAATCCTTAAAAGCCTCTGAGGGCATATCGGGATGGCGCACGATGTTGTGGGGCTGCCCCATTAGCTCGGCCTTGGTGTAGCCGCTGACTTCCTCAAACGCTGCATTGCAATGGGTAATGCGCCCCTGCTTGTCAGTGGTGGACATCAGCAGCAAGCTCTCATCGAAAGTGTAGGCTTGTGACGTAGTAGCGGAAACAGTGAGCATAGTGAAAAGGCAATAAAAGTGAATTTGCAATAGTCGAAAAGCACATCGACACATCGTTCAAGAAGCGCTGGGCAGACTAGCCGAATCTATAGAGTCAATTACGTATTGATGCACCTGGGAAAACCCCTAAACCAGGATTTTTTCCCTTTTTTCTACAGCTTAGTGGGTAATTAAGACTTTTTTCTTTCAACCCTCCTGCAACAATGTGAGATGCAATCTTTTCGTCAACTCTCTTTACGCAACCAAATGTTGATGGTTGTTGTCGGTATTGTGCTGCTGGGCTTTGCCCTGACACTGTTTTTCTTTAGCCAGCGGGCATCACAAATTCAGCGCAACACAGCCATCTTGTATGTGCAAGAAATGGCCGCTGATCATGGCGCACAAGCTGCCATTCCGCTCCAAGGGGCGCTAGAAGCCGCCCGTACCTTGGCCGCCGCGGTGGGCAGTATGCAGGCGAGCGGATACGCCAGTCGCCAGACAGCCAACGCCATGCTGCGCGAGATTCTGGATAAAAACCCAGGGGTTCTCGCTGTTTGGACGGGCGGGGAGCCACAGGCTTTCGACGAGCGCGATAGCGAATTCGCAGACACCCGCGGCCACGACGCTACGGGTCGCTTTGTGCCGTATTGGAGCCGTGGCGGTGTCAATGGCGCGCTCACTGTGGAACCATTGGTCGATTACGACAAGCCTGGTGACGGTGACTTTTACCAAG
>JAHAYB010000458.1 GCA_018384835.1 Comamonas sp. | reverse complement strand
TCTAGGTACGATAATCCGGATGATGACCCTCGTGGAAAATGGAAGGCTGATCCATTTGATGCGCCAAATATTCGTGAAAATTTAACCTATCAAATAATGAACCCCAAAACAGGCGAGTTTCATCTTCCGCCTAGCGGACGCCATTGGCGAACAGAAGAAAAAAAATACTTAGAGCTTTTGTCTGACAATAGGATTGTTTTTGGTAGGACAGGCTATAGTCGACGACAGCGGAAAGTGTTTTATGAAGAAAAAAGGTTGTTTGGCGAGGTGCCTACGACGTGGTTTGATGGGACATCATTTGGCACATCAACATTAGGTACTCAGGAGCTACAGTCCCTTTTTGGTGGACGTGCACCCTTCACGTTTCCGAAGCCTACAAAACTTATTAAGGCCTTGTTAAATTTATCTTCTAGGAAAGGGGATTTGATCGTTGATTTCTTCTCGGGCTCTTCCACCACCGCTCACGCCGTAATGCAACTCAACGCCGAAGACGGCGGCAATCGCAAGTTCATCATGGTGCAAATCCCAGAACCAACGCCGGAAAAATCCGAAGCACAAAAAGCCGGCTACGCCACCATTGCCGAAATTGGTAAAGAACGCATCCGCCGTGCCGCTGCAAAAATCCGTGAAGAACACCCCGATACCCAAGCCGACTTGGGCTTTAAGGTGCTTAAGCTGGACAGCTCCAACCTGAAAAAATGGCAGCCCAACTACGACAACCTGAAAGACGACCTGCTGGATGCCGTGGACAATATTGCACTGGGGCGCAGCAGCGAAGACCTGCTGTATGAAGTGCTGATCAAGTACGGCCTGCCGCTGACCCTGCCGGTCGCCAAACAACAGGTCAACGGCCACACGGTTTACAACGTTGCCAGCGGCTCGCTGGTAGCCTGCTTTGACGAAAATATCAACCTGGATACCGTGCAGGCGATTATTGATTTGGGCAGCGCAGACGAACCCATTTTGCGCATCGTCTTCCGTGATTCCAGCTTTGCTGATGATGTCGTTAAAACCAATGCCATCCAGCGCTTTAAGCAGGCTGGCATTGAAGATGTGCTGAGCATTTAGAGCCATGGACATGGAAGCTGACAAACAAGTGCTGATTGTTGCTGGCCCCAATGGTGCAGGTAAAACGACTTTTGCCCGTACCTTTTTGGCACCAATGAAAGATCAAATCCGCTTTATCAATGCGGACTACATTGCTGCTGGACTATCGCCTTTTGATCCTGAGCTAGTAGCAGTACGGGCGGGAAAAATCATGCTGGAAGAAGTGGAAGCCTGTTTTCAGCGTGGTAATAGTTTTGCCATTGAAACCACCCTTTCCGGCAGAGGGTATCTAAAACACATTAAGCGTTGGCGTGAAGCTGGCTATCGAGTCACGCTAATGTTTCTATCGCTAACCGATGTAAGTATTTCTATTGAGCGTGTGGTTCGCCGTGTTAGCCAAGGTGGACACAACATCCCAGAGCCGGTTATTCGCAGACGCTTCAAGGCCGGTCTTGAACTGCTGCATAGTGACTACAGCCACGCAGTGGATGAATGGCTACTGTATGACAACTCTGGCAATACGCCAGTTTTACTTCAACAAGGAGTAAACCCATGAGCACCCAGACAAACAGCCCAAAATTTCTGGAGCAGGACATCACGGCTGCGCTATACCGTTCCGCACAGCTGGCACGAGAGGAAGCCATCAGATATGGCACAGGTATTGTGGTAAACATTGACGGAAAAATTGTCGAAATCAGCACAGAAGAACTAAAAAAACAGGCGCAGCAGAATAAAAATGAAGCTTAAATTTCGCCAAAAATGTAGAAATGCGTTGAGCATCTAGGAGAGGTACTAATGTCCAACTTCATGGCCATGCAGCCATCCAACAACAGCTTTCAGGAGCTGATTGGCAATGGCGTGAAATACCTGATTCCCAAGTTTCAGCGTGACTACTCCTGGTCGCAGGAGCAGTGGGAAGAACTGTGGGCAGACATCGAGACCCTGCAAGAGGAGAAATACCACTACATGGGCTATGTGGTGCTGCAACGCCTTGGTGATCATGAGTTCAGCGTAATTGACGGACAGCAGCGGTTGATCACCCTGTCCATCATCGTGGTGGCGGCTTTGCATAAGCTCAGCCAGCTGATTGCTGCCGGGCAGGATGTGGAGAGCAACACCACCCGCATGGAGTTGATTCGCAGCAAGTACATTGGCTTTCAGCACTCGGTGACACTCGCCGTCAACAACAAGCTCAGCCTGAACCGCAACAATGCCGACTACTTCAAGCGGCTGACCGCCAACTTAGAGCCAGCCAACCCCAGGCAACTAGCCCATACCAACAAACTGATACGCAATGCCTTCCGCTTCTTTGCTGGCTGCGACATGGGGGCAACCGGCGAAGCGATTGCACAGAAAATCGAAGACATTTCTTCGGGGATGATTTTTACCAAGATTGTGGTGGAGAACGACCTGAACGCCTACAAGGTGTTTGTAACCCTGAACGCTCGGGGAGTACAGCTTTCCACACCAGACCTGCTGAAAAACTTTATCTTTTCCGTAGTCGCCAAAGATGGCTCTGTGTCTGAGGATGATCTGGACGGGCTGGATGCCAACTGGTCAGAAATCATCAGCAACCTGGGCGAAGCCCGCTTTGCCGATTTTGTGCGCTATCACCACAACTTTCAGCAGCGCTTGCTGACTAAGAAAAAGCTGTTTTCAGCCATTAAAAAGCTCATCCCTACACCAGCCAGCGCGGTGGCCTACCTAGACTCCCTATACAAGTTCTCCCCCGTCTATACCGCCTTACTCAACCCCGATGACTCTTGGTGGGGGCATCAGGATCTGGCTTACCGTGAGGCCAAAGGCTCTCTGGCAGGGCTTGCGCTGTTTAATATCCGCCAGCCCTTGACGGTGCTGATGATCGGCTTTGAGAAGTTCACGCCAGAAGAGTTTGTCAAACTGGCCCGTTACCTGTATGTGCTGTCCATCCGCTACAACGTAATTTGCCACCTCTCTCCCAATGAACAGGAGACGGTGTACAACCAGATGGCGATGAAGATTTTTGACGGTAGCTACAAGCGTGCCAGTGCAGTCAAGAATGACCGAGAGCTGTTTGGCCGCCTATACCCTGACGATGCCCGCTTCCAGAGCAGCTTTGAGTATCACCGTATGCCTAGCCGCCAATCTGCAAAAAAGATTCGCCACTTGCTGGCACAGATCGAAAGCAGTATGGGCAACACAGTCAATGAGCTAGAAACCACGCTGGAGCATGTCTGCCCTTACTCGCCAGATGAGCAGTGGCATAACAGCTTTGGCGAAGGCGTAACAGATGTGTTTGACCGCTTGGGCAACATGCTGCTGCTGGATCGTGACCTGCTGGCCCGAGCCGACTTTGCCAGCAAAAAAGCACACTACCAGCAGTCCAACTTTGAGCTGGCCAAAAAAGTGGCTAGCTATAGCGAGTGGAATCTGGCTAGTGTGAATGACTACCAAAGCTGGCTGGCTGTTCAGGCCGTAAAAACTTGGCGGGTGGATTAAAAATGAAACTGAAATTTGACCAGAACTTGCCGCACCAGAAAGCGGCATGGGATGCCGTGGTGGGCTTGTTTGCCGGGCAGGAGAGCTGCTCTACACCTTTTGATATGCCACAGCCTGCGCAGTGGAGCCGCAGTGGGCAGAGCACGCTAAGCTGGGATAGCAATCAGCAAGGCACGGCTAACCGTTTGGTACTAGGGCAAACAGAGCTGCTGGATAACCTGAAGCAGGTGCAGCTAAAAAATGGCCTACAACCCAGCAGTAGTCTGGATAGAAGCGACCTGCACTACACGGTGGAGATGGAAACCGGCACGGGCAAGACCTATGTGTACTTGCGTTCCATCTATGAGCTGCATCAGGCTTACGGCATGAGCAAGTTCATCATTGTGGTGCCTAGCCTAGCCATCAAGGAGGGGGTAAAAAAATCCATCGAAATCACCCGCAACCACTTGTCGGACATCTACAAGGAAACCAAGGTGGATGCCTTTGTCTATGACTCAGGCAACCTGGAGCAGGTACGCAGCTTTGCTGAATCCAGCCATATCCAAATTATGGTCATCAACATTGATGCCTTTCGCCGCAGCTTTACCGACCCGGAAAAGGAAACCAGCGCCAATATCATCCACCGTTACAACGACCGTCTGGAAGGGCTTAAGCCGATTGAGCTGATTGCGCAGACCAATCCAGTAGTGATCATTGACGAGCCGCAGTCGGTAGACACCACGCCCAAATCTGCCGAGGCCATCAAGTCGCTTAATCCACTATTTACTCTGCGTTTTTCGGCCACCCACAGAGACAAGCACCTGCCTATTTACCGGCTGGATGCCGTAGATGCCTACAACCAGAAGCTGGTGAAGGAAATTGCCGTGCTGGAGGTAATGCCGCAGGATGACAATAACAATGCCTACATTGCCTTGCTGAACGTGCGCAACAACAAGGGGGCTATCGAGGCACATCTTGAATACGACAGCCTGACCCGCAGCGGCACTATCAAACGGGAAAAGAAATGGCTAAAGCAGGGCGCAGACCTGTATGAGCTGACCCGCCGCGACCTTTACGAAGGCTACATCATCAAGGACATCAGCGCAGCCCCTGGCCACGAGTGGGTGGACTTCACTTCCAGACCGGAGATTTTGCAGAAGGGCAAAAGCATAGGCGGCGTGGATGAGCTTGCCTACAAGCGCCTGCAAATCCACAAAACCATCGAAACCCACCTCAAGCGTGAGCTTCAGTTGCGCCAGGAGGGTATCAAAGTGCTGTCGCTGTTCTTTATCGACAAGGTGGCCAACTACCGGGTATATGACGAAGATGGCAAGCAAGGGCTAGGCATCTATGGCCAGATGTTTGAAGAGGAATACCTCAAGCTAGCCCGCCACCCGCAATACCAAAGTCTGTTTGGCGAACTGGACTGGGACAGCCATGTCGGCAAGGTGCATGACGGTTACTTTGCCGCCGACCGCAAGGGCGTAGCCAAGGACACCAGCGGCAAAACCGCTGATGATGAATCTGCTTATGACCTGATCATGCGCCACAAGGAAAAGCTACTCAGCGAGAAAACACCGCTGCGCTTTATCTTTTCGCACTCGGCGCTACGTGAAGGCTGGGACAATCCCAACGTTTTCCAGATCTGCACCCTGAATGACACCAGCTCAACTGTCAAAAAACGCCAGGAAATAGGCCGTGGCCTGCGTCTGGCCGTGGACAAGAATGGCGACCGGGTAACGGATGCGGGTTACACCATCAACACTCTCACGGTGGTGGCCAACGAGTCCTATGCAGACTTTACCGCTGCCCTGCAAAAAGAAATCGAGGAAGAAGACGGCATTCGCTTTGGCGTTGTGGAGCAGCATAGCTTTGCCAGCATTCCTGTGAAAACTAAGGAAGGTGAACTGGAGTATCTGGGCATAGAGCAGTCCGAGCAACTGTTTGACTACCTGAAAGAAAAAGAGTTTATTGACAAGTCGGGCAAGGTGCAGGACAGCCTAAAAGCAGCGCTCAAGCACGACCTGCTAACCCTACCGCCCCAGTTCGATGCGGTAAAGCCTGCTATTGAACACATCCTGAAAAAGATTGCCGGTGGCCTGAATATAAAAAACGCCAACAAGGAACACACCGCCACACCACGCAAGGAGGTCATGCTGGGGGCTGACTTCAAGGAGCTGTGGGACAGGATTAAGTACAAGACCTTGTATCAGGTGGACTTCGACATCGACAAGCTGGTACGCGACTGCATTGCCGACATGAAGCTGATGACCGTGCCCAAGCCCAAATTCACCACCACCACAGCGACTATCACCATGGATCAAAGCGGGGTGGGGGTAAGGGATGTGCATGAGGTAAGCGCCCTGTATGAAGCACAGTACCAGCAGCTACCGGATGTACTGAGCTATCTGCAAAACAAAACCCAGCTGACCCGCCGTACCCTTGGCCGCATTTTGGTGGAAAGTGGCAGGCTGAACGACCTGAAAAAGAACCCGCAAAAATTCATCGAAAACACACTGGCCATCATCCAGCGCAAAAAAATGCACGCATTAGTCGATGGCATCAAGTACGAGAAAATAGGCGAGCAGGATTTTTACGCCCAAGAGCTGTTCCTTGAGCACGAGCTCAAAGGCTACCTGGAGCAAAACATGATGGAAGCCAGCAAGAGCCTGTACAGCCACATCCTGTACGACTCCAACACCGAAAGCGAATTTGCCAAGGGGCTGGAACGCAACGAAGCCGTGAAGCTGTACAGCAAGCTGCCCGGCTGGTTCAAGATTGACACACCTCTAGGCAGCTACAACCCGGACTGGGCTATCCTGATTGACAAGGACGGCAATGACCGCTTGTACTTTGTGGTGGAAACCAAAAGCAGCCTGTTCACCGAAGACCTGCGCCGTAGTGAAGAAGACAAGATCAAGTGTGGTAGGGCGCACTTTGAGGCGTTGGACAGTGGTATCCGGTACGAGGTGGCTACATCTACAGAAATACTCAATGACTGGATTGTGTAGATTGACATCCTCCCCGCCCTAAAGGACGGGGATTCCTACAGCGCTTGTGCGAGCTTCTACGCTTGCACCAGTCGCCTCGGTGGGTTCCTGCTTCACTGAGGT
>JAHAYB010000410.1 GCA_018384835.1 Comamonas sp. | reverse complement strand
GGTACAGCGTTTGGCACCATCGTTTTGCACGTCACCCCAGAAGCTGCCATTGGTGGACCTTTGGCGTGGGTGCAGAACGGCGACAGAATCAAACTGTCGGTCAGTCAGCGCAGTATTGAATGGATGGTTGATTCTGCTGAGTTGGCCCGTCGCCAGAGCGCGCAACCGGTGCAAGTTCCTAGCGCTGAAAGAGGCTACGCCCATTTGTTCAAAAAGACGGTGTTGCAAGCCGATCGAGGGGCTGACTTTGACTTTCTGACAGCTACCAAAAGCAAAGGCGCTATTCCAAGGAGTTAAATCTGTATGTCGAATGGCATTCGTTTGTCCGAGTACCGTCCCTTTGAGGGCGGTGCTTCGGTTATTGCGGCTACGCTGGAAGAAGACATTGTCTTGGGTCTTCTGGCGCCCAAGGTACGTTTGGTCGAAGACGAGCTCATAGGGCGCTTTGGCGCCAAGCGCCATCACGTGCGAGAGGCCCTGGTGCTGTTGGAGGCCTTGGGGCTGGTGGAGCGCAAGCGCAATATTGGTGCGCAGGTGAAAGCATTCAGTCGCGAAGAAGTCATTCAGCTCTATGAGATGCGAGAACTGCTGGAGGTAGAGGCGATGCGCAAGATTCCATTGCCTGTGCCGACGCAGCCTCTGCAAGTGCTGATGCAGATCCAGCATGCGCACGACAGTGCTGTGCAGCAACGCGATGCGCGCTGCATCTTCAGGACCAACCAAGAGTTCCATCGGCATCTATTTGCCCAATGCGGTAACGCTTTCCTGGCACAGGCCATCGAGGACTTCGCGCGTAAAACGCACGCCATCCGTTTTGGTGCGCTGATTTCCAGCGAACACCAGCTTCAGTCTCAGCAAGAACACCACGAGCTACTGCAGGTTTTGGAAAGTGGCGATCGACAGAGCTTGATCGAACTAACCATGAAGCATCTTGTGCCTTCAAGAGATCATTACTTGAAGGCACAAGAGATGCTGCAAGCTTGAAAGCAGCCAACACTCAGTTCAAGAACAGTTGGCGAACTTCATCGGCCTTGGCCAACGGCCTGTCCAGTGCTTGTGCACCTTGGGCCACTTGGGCCACCAAAGCTGCATTGTTGGGTGCCTGCAGGCCATTCTTGAGGAACAGGTTGTTCTCAAATCCCACGCGCGCATGCCCCCCCAAACTAGCGGCCGCGATTGCACATGCATTCTCCTGTGCACCAAAGGCGCACATTGCCCAAGGGGAGGCGCCATCATGTGCAGCCAGAAACGGTAGCAAGTCCGTGGGCGATGAGGTTTGCCCCACCGAGTAGCGGCCCAGCACAAACAGCAGAAACCACTTGTTGTCTGGAATAACTCCGCGTGCGCGCAATTGCTGCCAGCTTTGTACATCGGCCACGTCATACAGAATGATCTGTGTCATGACGTTGCTGCTTTTCAGCCAGGAAAAAAATGCTGCTATATCGGCTTCTTGTACTTCCGGCTTAATGATTTCACGCAAGCCGACAGAGAGAGCTTCTGGGACTACCTCACGCGCAACCTGCATCTGCTCTTGTGGCTGGTAGACCTGTGCAGCTTCGGTAGTGATTTGCACCACCAACTCTTGCCCGACTGCCTTGCGGATGGCCGCTGTGGCTTCCTGGTATGCATGCGCATCCAGCAAATGTTTGCCATCGGGTTTTCTGACATGAGCGTGAATCATGGCAGCCCCAGCATCCAGGCACTCTTTGGCGGTCTGCGCGAGTTCTGCAGCAGTCAATGGAACATGAGGATGTTGTTCCTTGGTCTTGTAGGCTCCATTGGGCGCGACAGTGACAATTAGTGGTGTGTTCATTGTGCAGCCCCTTATTGCTCAACAGCATCGCCAACAGGTGGCAGCTCGCTTTTAAGGAGATCCAAGCCTGCGAGCAACGTATTCTGATAACGCTGACGCTCTTGAGCGATAGTTTCAGGTGTCCACTTAAAGAAACCTTCACCAGTCTTCATACCAAATTTGCCTTCTGCCACCTTTTGCGCCAAGCACTGGCTGGGCACGGTATTGGCGGCAAGAGAGGGGTACATCGTGGCACCCGCAGCGCAGTGCACCTCCAGACCAGCATGGTCGCGCTGCAGTACCGGGCCAGCAGCCAGAAAACGAAAACCAAATCCAAATCGCACGGCAGCGTCCACATCTTCTGGCGTAGCAACGCCTGCATCAATCAATGCAAAAGCTTCGCGTGCCAGCGCATGCTGCAAGCGGTTGGCCAAAAAGCCTGGTAAATCTTTCTTCACCAGCACGGGCACCATGCCGCATTGGCGCATGAAGGCATGTAGGTTCTGCGCACATTCCAGGTGGCTGGCTTGACCAGATACCACTTCCACCAAGGGTGTTAGGTGGGCAGGCATGAAAAAGTGCAAGCCCAACATACGGTGGGATGTTTGCAATCCCTCGGCAATCGCCGAGATAGGGAAGCTAGAGCTATTACTAGCGAGCAAGGCGTCAGGCCGAGCCAGTGATTCCAACTCTGCAAACAAAACTTGTTTGATATCTAGACGTTCAGGGATGCACTCGATGACCAAGTCAATCTTGCTCCAATCAATCTCCTTGAGAGAACCCGCCACCGTCAGTTTGTCCTGTTGTGCTGAAGCTTGCAACTGAGATAAACCGTTGCCCACAAGCTCAGGCACTTTGGCGCGGCGTTCTGCGTTGGCTTCGACGATGATGGTCCGGCATCCACCACGGCACAAAACTACTGCAACATCCACCCCCATAGTTCCGCCACCTACCACGACGGCATGCGAGCGGGAAGGCCTGAAAAAATGCGAGGGGATGCTAAAAGGGATAGGTTGCACCATTGACTCCATATTCAAATCTACTTGAACCGAAGTTTGAGGTGCTGAGATAAATTTGTTAAACGAATTTATTTCGTTAAATGTCCTGTTTTTTAAATTTATCTTGAGCGTGACCTTGGTGAATACAGATGAATAAGGCGCTAGCTATAAGCCTACATCCACGACGATTAGTCAACTCCAACTCAACTGGTGTTGCCCCTGTTTTGTGGAGTTCTTAGCTCCCTGCTTATGCGGCCTTTTTGCGGTGTGCCTCGTACCAGCGTTGCTCGTATTGCATAGGACTGAGATAGTCCAAGCT
>JAHAYB010000378.1 GCA_018384835.1 Comamonas sp. | reverse complement strand
TCCTGACCCAAGGTCATGGGCACAGCATCTTGCAACTGGGTGCGGCCAATTTTTAGGATGTCTTTGAACTCGTCAGCCTTGGCGGCAAATGCACCGCGCAGAGCGGCCAAAGCGGCTAGCAGCTCTTGAATGCCGTAGTAGGTCGCCAGCTTGACGGCGGTGGGGTAAGCATCGTTAGTCGATTGCGAGGCATTCACATGGTCATTGGGGTGAATCACGCTGTACGCGCCTTTGGGCTGACCCAAAATTTCTAGCGCACGGTTGGCAATCACCTCATTGGCGTTCATATTGGTGGAAGTGCCTGCGCCGCCTTGCAGCACATCCACCACAAAGTGCTGGTTGTACTGACCAGCGGCCACATCGTCACAAGCGCGGCTGATAGCGTCGGCCTGCTCAGCCTTGATAGCGCCCAGGCTCAGGTTGGCAGCGGCGGCGGCTTTTTTCACATAAGCAAAAGCGCGAACCAGGTTGGGCATCTCGCCCACGGTGCTGCCGGAGATCGGGAAGTTCTCTACCGCACGGGCAGCATGAACGCCCCAGTAGGCGGTATCAGGCAGCTCTTTGGAGCCGAGGAAGTCACTTTCTTGACGCATGGCCAGTCTCACAATCACAGAAAAAACACATAGAAAAAGCCCTCGAAAGGGCAACTGCGCTGCATCTTAGGCACAACTGGCATGAAGTGGCATGGTTTTTTGCATAAGCCCCAAGTGATTGCCTGAAAAATAGGCAATTTAGGGGTTTTTGCCGATAAATTAAACAAGACTATGCAAAAAATGAATGAATTTTTTATTTTTTTGCATAGTACGCTGGTACGCAGATAGGCTACTCGCCGTTTTCACCAGCGCGGGTCTTGGCTATGCCAACTGCTGATAAGGCGCAGCAAGGTGCGGTTGATGCTTTCTAGCGATAGCTGGTACTGGGTGCAAATGTCGCGCACGGCTTCGTCGCCCTCTTCGCGCTCTAGGGCTATGGCCAGTTGCAGGCAGGCGGCGTAAGGGCCTTCTTGGCGCAAGGCGGCATCGGGAATGCGCTCTGACAGGGGGAGGCGCTCTAGGCTGTGCTCTAGGGGTTCATCCAAAATTTCGTCCAGGCGGGAGAACAGGCCGCATAAATAAACCTCGCTGCGTAGCTCTTGGCTCACCCCGGCATCCACCAGCAACGAGGTCAATTGCGCACGCATGACCATGCCGTGGCGCACGGGCTGCAAGTCCGGCTCTTCACAGGCGTGGGTGAGTAAGTTGCCCAACCACTTTTGCAAGGGGCCGTAGCCAAGCATGACCAAGGCGCGGCGCAGCGAGTCAATCGGGTGGCGCGGCCCCATAGCGGGTGAGTTGGCATAGAGCATCAGGCGGTAGGCCAGCAGAGCGTCTTCGCTCAGGATGTCTTCAAACGTATCTAGCGGCTGGTCGGCATCCACCGCTTTCATCAGGCGCAGCACATGCTCGTAGGACGGTTGTAGCGATTTAGAGCCGCGCAGGTTGTAGAGCACATCCTCATCAGGCCAGCCGGCCAGGGCGCTGGCTTGGTATTGGTCCAAGTAGCTGCTGGTGAGCGCTTGGCTGTGTACATCTTCATAAATTTGGCCTTGCAGCAGGGGGCGGCCACAAGGGGTGGCTTGCCCTGGGGGCGATTGCAGCAGGCAGATGGCATCTTCAGGCTCTAGGCGCAGCAAGCTGGTGCTAAAGAGTTGTGCAACTTCTGGCGCGGGCAGGTGTGCCAAGCTGCCACGCCAGACCAGGCGCACGCCACGGCGCGAGGCGTGTTGCACATAGGCGGGCAAGCTGGCATCCCATTGCAGCCAAGAGCCTCGCACCTCCAGCGCCCAAATCGGCTGGGGCTGCATGGTTGCCAGTAAAGCCTTGAGCAAGGCGGGCGATTGGGGCGAGAGCAGCAAGCGCGGCGCAGTGGGTGCCCATGTCTCGCGCAGCAGGCGCAGTAGGTGGGGGATATCCACAGGCTCATCGGAGCTATCGTGCAAAAACAACTGCACCCCCGAGAGCTGGCGCTGGGCATTCCACAATGGGCGATACCCCATGACTAAGACGTTTAAAGCGTATTGCACGGCAACCTCAAGCCCTAAAAAAGTGGTTAGAACAAGTGCTCAATCAGCACGAATGATGGTTGAGAGGATTGTCCACGCAGACAGCGCTGAGGGGTGGAGGCAATAGCACTACTTTTCGAGGGTTCTTAGTGCTTTTGT
>JAHAYB010000338.1 GCA_018384835.1 Comamonas sp. | reverse complement strand
GTACCAGTATTTTGGCTGTGACCTCATGTTTGCTACTGCTACGACAAGGCAGCATGCATGCTTTTGGCCCCACATCGCAGGTGCTCACAGAGCTTTCCAAGACTGTGCAGCCTTCTGCAGCAACCTCAGTTGCCGCCAGCGCTCATGAGCGTTCAATGATTGAAAAGAAGATGGCTCCGCAAGCACCACTTTCTCCATCCACATTGAGTTGAAACATCCATAGATTGAGCAGGAGGCCGCCATGAATACCGACACGCCACTTGTCCATGAACTGGTGCAAAACTTGCCGAATGATGCTTTGTTGCAGGACGACGCCAAACGTCACACGCGCATAGGTTGGTGGATTGTTCTGGTGGGTTTTGGCGGGCTGCTGTTATGGGCATGCTTGGCTCCACTAGACCAAGGTGTTCCCATGAGTGGCACGATCACGGTGGCTGGTAATAAAAAAGCAGTACAGCATCAGGTAGGGGGGACGGTACAGACTATTTTTGTTCAAGAAGGCGATTCGGTGAAAGCAGGGCAGCCATTGGTGCAGATGAACGCTGTACAAGCGCGTGCCAATGCGGCGGTGATCAGGGTGCAGTACTACACCGCACGTGCAACCGAAGCAAGGCTACTTGCTGAGCGAGATGCCAAACCATCAGTGACTTTTCCAGCTGAAACAGAAGTCGCGCGCAGTGATCCGCGTGTTGCTTCCACTATGTCAGTGCAGCAACAGCTGTTCGCTTCTCGTCGTTCAGCTTTGCAGGCGGAGATGTCAGCATTGAATGAGGGGATTGCAGGCATAGAAGCCCACACTGCAGGGTTGAAAGCAGCGCGTGAAGGCAAGCAAGAGCAGTTTCGTCTTCTTCAGGAGCAACTGGATGGAATGCGCGAATTGGCGCAAGGTGGCTTCATACCACGTAACAGGCTGCTTGAACTTGAGCGCACATATGCGCAGCTTGCTTCATCAATGTCGGAGGATTGGGGCAATATCGCTCGCGGCCTGCGCCAAGCCAGTGAACTTAAGCTTCGACGTATTCATCGCCAACAAGAGTTTCAAAAAGAAGTCCGTGAACAGTTGGCCGATGTACAAAAAGAAGCAGATGCTTTAAAAAATCAGCTTGAAAGCTTGGATTACGAGTTGGAAAACTCCGTGGTACGAGCACCGGTAGATGGCACAGTTGCTGACCTCAACATTTTCACTGAAGGCGGTGTTGTTACTCCAGGCTTTCGGATGATGGATGTCGTTCCACAGTCAGAGCCATTGATCGTTGAGGGGCAGATTCCTGTGCATCTCATTGACTCTGTGAATATCGGGCTGCCGGTGGAACTGATTTTTTCGGCATTCAATCAAAACACCACGCCACGTATTCCGGGAACGGTGGTGCAAGTTTCTGCCGACCGATTGGTTGATCAGAAGACGGGTGCACCTTATTTCCGCATGTTTGCTGAAATTACTGCTGAAGGCCGCGTTGCAATGAGTAAGTTGCCTGTGCGGCCAGGAATGCCTATTGAGCTATTCGTTAAAACAGGTGAACGCGCGCTGGCTAACTACATGATGCGTCCTATTCGAGACAACATCAAGATGTCACTGACGGAGGAGTGAAGTGCAAAAAAGTCTTGCAAAGTGCGAATCCACAAGAAGTCAGCGGTGTTGGGTTGCCGTTGCACTGGCGCTGTTGAGCAACGGTACTTGGGGCGAAGAGCTAATGGGGCTTATGCAGGCATATGAGGCTGCGCGTGCGCATGACCCGGTTTTCAAAGGCGCCCAAGCTGTTCGTGATGAGGGCTTGGAGCATCAGGCAATTGGCCAAGCAAAGTTGCTACCAATAATTTCTGGAGTGGTATCCAGTAATCAAAACCAATCTCGGGTAACCGAAGCAAGCGGCCGAACTGACAACCGAGGTCGCTATGCCAGTAACACCTCTAGTTTGCAACTGCGCCAGCCTTTGTATGACCGTGAGGCATGGGCCGCCAAAGAACAAGGCGCTGCACGAACCGCTGCGAGTGAAGCGTTATTTCGATTTCGCGAGCAAGAACTGATGGTGCGGGTTTTTGAAGCCTATTCAAAAGCATTGCTGGCGAGCGAAGAAGTAAGTCTTGTTAAGGCGCAACTTCAGTCGGCAGATGAGTTGTTGCGCGCCAACGAACAACGCTTGTTGCAAGGTGAGGGAACCCATACTGACATGCTAGAGACCCGTTCAAAGCAGGCCTTGATACAGGCTGAGCTGATTGTTGCGCAGGATCGGGCGCAGCATGCAATCGATGCTCTCCAAGCCATCGTGGGCAAACCAGTTAGCCGGCTTGAGCGGCTTTCATCAAGGGGCGCTGCCAGATTGGTTTTTGGGGCTCTGGATGATTGGCGCAGTAAGGCATTTGACGCTAACCCAGAAGTTGAAAGCCTAAAACATACTTTAGAGGCTGCGCGCCAAGAAGTCAGGCGCGTTGACAGCGGACATTACCCGCGGTTGGCTTTGATCTTGAGCGTGGGAAACAATGATTCAGACACCACTTCCACGTATCGCCAGTCTTCGCGCACCACTACAGTAGGGGTGCAATTGAATGTGCC
>JAHAYB010000322.1 GCA_018384835.1 Comamonas sp. | reverse complement strand
CAAAATATACCGACTTCAATTGCTTTTTTGAGATACCTACCATGCGCTTAACCGCTCTTACCGACTATGCCCTACGCCTTCTCATGTACGTGGCTCGGCATCCCCAGCGTCTTTGTACCATTGCCGAAGTGGCTCAAGCGCAACATGTCTCACAAACCCATCTGATGAAAGTGACCCACCAACTGGGGCAGCAGGGGTGGTTACAAACCATTCGTGGCAAAGGTGGGGGCATCCGCCTGGCTCACCCGCCCCAAAATATTGGGATTGGGGCGGTGGTGCGCAGTATGGAGCCTAGTTTTGCTTTGGCAGAATGCTTTAACCCCGACCACTCTAGCTGCCGTATGACCAGTCACTGCCAGCTTACCGGGATTTTAGAGGGGGCGTTGATGGCATTTTTTGCCCACCTCGACCGCTTTACCTTGGCTGATTTATTGCGCAGCCCGGCTCTGGTGGAAGCCCCCATCACCGTTATCCCGCACGCTGCTGGCAAAGAGAAGCAAGCCCATTCAATTCGTTAGGGCAGGGGGTGTGCATCCAAATGCAAGCCAGGCGGGCCTTGGTAGAGCCAGGGCATATCCATCAACCGCTGGCCTAACAGGCGCATTCCCCAGTCGCGCCCCCAGCGCAGCAGCCCCTGGGCATGAAAAATTTGGCCATTGCGCCAAGCACGTTGCTGCACTTGCGCATTTCTTTGCCAGCGTAGCAAGGCGTAGTGCTGTAGGCGGGTGGCAATGGGGGCTTCGTACTGCTGTAGGGCGTGGCCGAGCATGGCAGCATCTTCAATAGCCATACCCGCGCCCTGGGCTAAGTAGGGCAGCATGGGATGGGCGGCATCGCCGGCCAGCGCCATCAGACCCTGCGCCATCTCTTGTGAGCCGCTTACGGGCTTGCGCCCCATTAAAGGCCATAGCCGCCATTGCATACCGTGGGCTGTAACTGCGTCCACCAGAGCTTGTAAAGCAGGGCAGCAGCCCGCTAATGCCTCGGCCAAAACATGGGCATTGCCTGCGTGGTCCCAAGAGGCCAAATCTACCGGAGCCTGCCCCTGCACCAGCACCACTATATTGAGTAAACGCCCCGCAGAGACCGGGTAATGCACCACATGCCAGCGCGGCCCGAGCCACACCTGCACATTCGCCGCACGCCAGCACGGGGGGACGGCCTCCATAGGCAAAAGCGCCCGATACGCTAAATGGCCGGTAAACCACAGCGGGGCGTTGGCCGCCTGCACAGTGTAGCGCAGTTGGCTCCAGACACCATCGGCAATGAGTAGGGCATCGCCCTCAATGCTGTCGCGCATGGGGGTGCGCACAGCAATGGCGGCATGGTTATTGAGAGGGCTGGAGTGGTTGGCAACTTGCAGCACTGGCTCGCCAGTTTTGATATGTACACCTTCGCGCTGTTGCAGGGCTTGCAGCAAAACGCGGTGCAAATCTGCACGGTGAATCGTGAGGTAGGGCGCACCATAGCGCTCCTGCATCTGCTGGCCCAAGGCCATCTGCCCCAGCACTTGCCCCGACTCGGCACTGCGCACTTGTAACTGTTGGGGCTGGACGGCCAAGGCTTGTAGCGCTGGCAATAGCCCCCAATGGCGCAGGCAGCGCACTGCATTGGGGCCGAGTTGAATGCCCGCGCCAAACTCGGCGAACTGCTCGGAGCGCTCAAACACCCGCACGTCCCAATGCGCCAAAGAGGCCGCCAAAGCCGCCGCTAGGCCAGCAATGCCGCCACCGGCAACTAAGAGCTGCGGCTTAATGAGCATGTGCCCTGCATCCCGTCAGGCCACCCGCTCGGGGCGCTTGCGCTGTGTGCTTTTGCACTTAATCTAGCGATGGCTCGCCCATTTGGGTTTGCAGGTAGTTGTGCAAGCCCACCTGCTCAATCAGCGCGAGCTGCGTTTCTAGAAAGTCGATGTGCTCTTCGGTATCGTCCAAAATTTTCAGCAACAAGTCGCGCGAGACATAGTCCATCGCCGCTTCAGCAGCGCGAATACCTTCTTTTACGCATTGCTGGGCGGCTTGCTCTAGGCGCAAATCACCGGCTAGCGCTTCGGGCACATCTTCGCCCACTTGCAGCTTGCCTAAGTCTTGCAGATTAGGCAGGCCATCGAGCATCAAGATACGGTCCATGAGCAAGTCTGCGTGCTTCATCTCGCCAATGGATTCTTGGTACTCCACCTTGGCCAGCACGGGAAAGCCCCAATGCTTCATGAGCCGATAGTGCAGGTAATACTGGTTGATAGCAGTAAGCTCGTTTTTAAGCTGCGCTTGGAGCGCAGCGATAACTTGTGGGTCGCCCTTCATGGCTGTATTCCTTTTTGGTTTCAGGAAGAGGTAATGGCTCTTCCAAACTTGATTATCCCCCTACTGGGGAAGGTAAACATACGGACATCCGCACACGGCAATTGATTGTATGAAATTGTTTTCCCTAAGAGGCGCTGAAGGCTTTTCACGTCGGCGGCCTTAAACGCCTAGCCAGTCACCCAACTAATACTAATGGTCAATGGTGCAGACCACGCTCATCAGGCTCGTCTTTAGAGGTGCTAATCATGCTGGTCGGCTGCCCCTTGGCTTTGCGCCACAGGTACACGCCATAACCACTTAGCCCATAAATAGCAAAAACCGTAAACAGTACCGAAGGGCTGTGGATATTGACCAAGGCAATGGCCAAAGCAATCAGCACAATGGCCGCAAACGGTACGCTGCGCTTGAGGTTAATGTCCTTAAAACTATAAAACGGCGCATTCGTCACCATGGTCAAGCCCGCGTATAGGGTTAGGGCAAACATGACCCAGCTCATTGTTTGCCAGGGTAGCAGGCCATCTTGACCACGCACGACACCTGCATCGTCCATCAGCCAGATAAAGCCCATGACCAAAGCCGCCGCCGCTGGCGAGGGCAGCCCCTGGAACCAGCGCTTATCCACCACCTCGGTATTGACGTTAAAGCGTGCCAGGCGCAGCGCAGCGCAAGCGCAATAGACAAACGCTGCCACCCAGCCCCAGCGCCCCAAGCCCTTTAAGGCCCATAGGTAGGAAATCAGCGCCGGAGCCACCCCAAACGAGACCATGTCCGAAAGCGAGTCCATCTGCTCACCAAAAGCGCTTTGGGTATTGGTCATGCGGGCAACACGGCCATCTAGGCCGTCGAACACCATGGCACACAGCACCCCGTAGGCGGCTTGGTCAAAGCGGCCATTCATCGCCATCACCATGGCATAAAAGCCGCCAAACAAGGCCGCTAGGGTGAACAGATTGGGCAGGATGTAGATACCCTTGCGCCGTTTTCGCACCATCACGCCCTCAGCGTCTGAATGGGTGCTTTTACCATCGTGCATGCAAAACTTTCTGTATTGGGCGCTGCCTGCATTCGGTGTGAAGGCATGTGCTATGCCCTCTTTGCTTGCTCAAAGCCACAGCCCAAGTGCCTAGCAGCGCTGGCCAAAATCTGCGTATTCTACGCAGTCTGCTGGCCGCGCTGCGGGGGGCATTGTGGGGGACTTAAAAGGCACTTAGAAGCTGATATTCGCCGTCAGCCACAGAGTGCGCCCAGGCAAGGTGGTGCCCGATACGGATTGGCCGCTTTGGAAATACTGGTTCACCCAGGTAGGTGTACCGTTCAAATCCACTTGGTTGAACTTGCGAAAATCCTTGTCAAACAGGTTGAAGATATTGGCATTTAAGCGAACATTTTTGTTCACTTGGTAGCTCCCCCCTAGGTGAAATAGGCTGTACCCCTTGACATCACCCACTGCGTTGTAGATAGCCAGGTTGTTGCCCGTCAGGCGGCTAGGCTCGCCGGTAAAACGGGGGCTTTTGCCACGGTATTCACCGCGCATCCACAGGCTCCAGGCTTGGGCGGGCTTCCAGTCCACTTGCAGGCTGGCCATATGCTTGGCGGTATTGGCCAGCTGGCCGTTTTTCACGCCTTTTTCGATAACTTCGCTCTTCATCCAGGTGTAGCCCGCTTTCACGCCCCATTGCGAGGTGAGCTGCACGCGACTGCTCAACTCCAGCCCCCAGGTTTTGGCCTCATCGACGTTGATGGAGTAGGTGGCTATCGGATTGGCCACACAACTGGAGATAAAGTTTACCGAGCAGTCACCACCAGAGCTGATTTTGTCCTTGACCTTGTTGTGGAACACAGTGGCTGATGCCGTCATGCCCTGTTGGTTGTCAAACAAAGCGGCAAACTCGGTGCTGGTGCTAACCTCTGGTTTAAGGGTGGGGTTGCCAATGTTGATGGTGACACCCTGTCCGCTGATGCCACTGACTCCATCAATCAACTGATTGAGGCGTGGCGCTTTAAAGCCTTTGCTGACACCGCCTTTGAACGTCCACTGCGTGCTGGCATCCCACACCAGATAGGCGCGAGGGCTAACGTGGCCGCCAAAGGCATCATGGTGGTCATAGCGTGCGCCTAGGGTTGCAGCCAGGGTATCGCTCAAATGCCACTCATCTTCGGCAAATAGCGACCACATGGTTTGGCCGTGTTTTTGCGGCAGCAGGCCGTCCGTTAGCTTGGCATCCCACCACTGGCCGCCAGCAGTCAGTACATGGGCATCACCCAGGGGGGCAACCAACTTGGTATCAAAGACGGTGTTGGTGGTTTTGAGCTCACGCTCGGTGCCGCTGCGCGGGTCGCCCGCAGGGACAGATGCCCCTGGAATGGTACGCCCCTCGGTTTCAGTTTCTGTGCGCATTAGGCTGCTTTCCAGCAGGCCAAAGCCTAGGCGGGCTGTGTGGCCAATGGCAATTTGGTCACGGTTAAAGCGCAGCGCGTCTTTATAGCCGGGGTAGTTATTGGGGTTGGCTAGCGCATCACGGCTGCCTAGGCGGCCATCTTCGTTGTTGTACCAAGTGTGGCCTTGCTCCACATCCAGCCACAGCTCATGCTGTTTGCTGGGAGTGAGTGTCAGGCGTGCGCCAATATTATGCTGGCGGCTTTGGGCTGGCGCTGGGTTACGCGCCCCAGCAGGCTGGGCGGCACCAGGAGCCAGTACCCAGTCCGAAGCATCACGCCGATACCAATTGCCACGCACCGCTAAACCTAGTGTGTCTTGTTTGATAGGACCGTTCAGGTAGAGGTTAAGCTTGCTTTCATCGCCCCAATCGCTGCTGCCGGGTACGCTTTGCGTCAAACCAATTTCGCCCCCCCAAGTCTTGGCCACTTTGCGGGTGATGATGTTGACTACACCGCCCATGGCATCCGAGCCGTACAGGGTGGACATGGGGCCGCGAATGATTTCAATACGCTCAATGGCCGATACCGGTGGCATAAAGCTGTTGAGCGCTGCGCCAAAACCGTTGGGCGTGACATCACCGGCCACGTTCTGGCGGCGGCCATCAATCAAAATCAGCGTGTACTCGCTGGGCATACCGCGAATGCTGATGTCTAGGCCACCGGTTTTGCCGGTGCCACCCAGTACGTCAACGCCCTCTACGCCTTGCAAGGCTTCAGCCAGGTCGCGGAAGTTCTTGCTCTCTAGCTCTTCACGGGTGACAACTGAGATGGAGGCTGGCGCGGCCTGGAGCTCTTGCTCAAAACCAGAGGCCGAAACCACTACTTCTGACAAAGTGGCTTCCTGAGCCTGTACTGAGGCACAGGCAGCAGCAGCGGCCAAAGCCAACAGGGTGGGGCGCAGCAAAGAAGGGCGTAAGTGCTGGGGATGGTTCATGGTTGGAAATTCTCCAAAAACAAAAAACTACAGGAAAAAAACTGCTCGATTGTGACAGATGCTAATAGCAATAATTATCATTTGTTAAATGTTTTTTGCGGCTTGATGCTGGTTTTTTATGTTTTTTATCGCATTGCATTGCAGCAGCAATATCACACCACAGGGCTTAATTTTTTTTCAAATCCGCAAAACTGCTATGGCGCAGCGCTTCTAAGTCCAGCACGCGCAGGCCACCGTATTCCACCTGGATGGCTCCTGCCTCTTGCAAGGCGGCCAGTGCCTCATTGACGCGCTGGCGCGACAGGCCCACCAGATAGGCCAGCTCTTGCTGGGTAATGCGCAGCACACGAGAGCCGTCCAAGCTGGGAAACAGCACCGGGTTGAACAAGGCCGCCAAGCTGCGGGCAACGCGCAGCTCGGGGTTGGTCATGCGGTCAATCTCGCGGGCGTTGATGAACTGGCCCAGGCGCTCGTTGAGCTGGTTCATCACATAGCGGTTAAAGCCCAGGGAGTTGTCCAGCAGCCAGTGGAAGGTGTCGATATGCAGCCCCGCCATGACGCTTTTGCGCAGGGCCTGCACGTTATAGCGGTAAGGCTCGCGCTTGATGACTGTGCCCTCGCCAAACCAGCCGCCTGGCGCAAGACCGGCAAAGGTCATGCTTACCCCCTGGGCATTTTCAGCGTGCATTTTGAGCAGGCCATCAATTAGACCCAGCCAATAATGCACTTGCCGCCCCAGAATGCAGACATATTCACCCGGATAGGCTTGGGTAACGTGCAGAGCCGAGACGGCGCGGTCGCGCTCATGGGGGAGTAGCAGGCGCATCCAGGGAATGCTTCTAAGCTCCAGCTCAGTGGGCAATCGGCTGCGTTGGTGAAGGGTGGACTTGGTATTCATGGTTGCGCGCTTGCGGGTAAAACAATGCCAAGCCGAAAAATACATGCCTGCAAGGGGCTTGCGCTGCAAGTGGAGGGGTAGAAAGGCCAAAAGCCTAGGAAAACCCGACTAGGAGTTTCCCCTATATTGTCAATAAAAGGACAAGATAACGTCAAATCTAGCGCTACGATTGTTGGCAGTTGGGTGCATGCAAGACTTTTGGAGAACAAAAAGTTGCACCCCTTGATTCACCCTTTTGTGAGGAACTGCAATGGCGACAACATTCCCACACCTGCTTTTACAGCACGCCAGCCAGCGCCCCGATGCGCCTGCCCTGCGTGAAAAAGAGTTTGGTATTTGGCAAACCTGGACTTGGGCGGATGTCGCTCGCGATGTGCGTCACATGGCCTGCGGCTTGGCTGCTTTGGGCTTGGCACGCGGTCAGAACCTGGCCTTTGTCAGCGATAACCGCCCCCATGTCTATATGGGGTTTGCCGCAGTGCAAAGCTTGGGTGCGGTGCCCATTCCGCTGTACCAGGATGCGGTAGCACAAGAAATGGCCTTTGTGGTGGAGGATGCGGAAGTTGCCTTTGCCTTTGCAGAAAACCAGGAGCAAGTCGATAAGCTGCTAGAGGTGCGCGAGACGGTTCCCACCGTCAAGCACATCATCTATGACGACCCACGCGGCCTGCGCAAATACGACGAGCCCGGCCTGATTAGCACCGCAGAGCTGAAAAAACTGGGTGAAGCCTGGGACAAAGACCACCCTGGCGTGTGGGACAGCATGCAGCAGCGCGTACAGGCGCAGGACGTGGGGGTCATCCTCTACACCTCGGGCACCACGGGCAAGCCCAAGGGTGTGTGCCTGACGCATGCCAACTTTATCGGCTCGGCCAAGGGCGGGGTAGAGGTCGATAAGCTCGGCCCCACCGACAACGTCATTTCCTACCTGCCGCCTGCCTGGGTGGGTGACCACCTGTTCTCTTATGCGCAGTGGTTGTACGCGGGCTTCACCATCAACTGCCCAGAGTCCGCCGCCACCGTCAACATCGACATGCGCGAAGTCGGCCCCACCTACTACTTCGCCCCGCCCCGCGTGTTTGAGGGCATGTTGACCTCGGTTTCCATCCGCATGGAAGATGCCGCGCCCTTCAAGCAATGGCTGTTCCAAAAGGGGATGGACGTGGCCAAGCGTGTGGGCACAGATATTCTGGATGGCAAAAGCGTGGGCGCAATGGACAAGCTCAAGTACCGCCTGAGCGATATGCTGATTTACGGCCCCCTGCGCAACGCCATGGGCTTGTCGCGCATTCGTGTGGCCTATACAGCCGGCGCAGCGATTGGCCCGGAGCTGTTCCAGTTCTTCCGCAGCATTGGCATCAATTTGAAGCAGCTTTACGGCCAGACCGAAACCTGCGCCTACGTCTGCCTGCAACGCGATGGCCAGGTCGATTTGAACAGCGTGGGCGAAGCCGCCCCCGGCATTGAGCTAAAGATTGCCGACAACGGCGAGGTGCTGCTCAAAGGCGTATCGGTGCTTAAAGAGTATTACAAGCGCCCCGATGACACTGCCGAGGTGATTGACGAAAACGGTTACTTCAAGACCGGTGATGCTGGCGTTATCAGCTCCAGTGGGCAATTGCGCATCATCGACCGCGCCAAAGACGTGGGCAAGATGTCCACCGGCGCGATGTTTGCGCCCAACTACATTGAGAACAAGCTCAAGTTCTTCTCCCACATCAAAGAAGCGGTGTGCTTTGGTAATGGCAAGGACGAGGTCTGCGCCTTTATCAACATCGACTACGAAGCCGTGGGCAACTGGGCAGAGCGCCAGGGTGTGCCTTACGGCGGCTATGTGGATTTGGCCTCTAAGACCCAGGTGCTGGATTTGGTGGCCGATTGCGTGCGCCAGGTCAACGCCGGGCTGGCTGCTGAAGAGGGCATGGCCGACACGCAGATTGCCCGCTTCCTGGTGCTGCACAAAGAGCTAGACCCCGATGACGATGAGCTGACCCGCACCCGCAAAGTGCGCCGCAACTTTATTGCCGACAAATACGGCGTGCTGATTGATGCGCTGTACGCGGGCAAGACCGAGCAGTTCATTGAAACCCAGGTGAAGTTTGAAGACGGGCGTACCGGCAGCGTCAGCGCTACGCTGAAAATTTTGGAAGCCCAGCGCTTCCCCGCTGCTGCCAAAGCCGCTGCCTAAGCCTCTGTTGAACGCCTTTGTGTGAAAGCCCAGCACTATGAGTGAGAAAAAAATCGGCGATGTCGTCCTCGACATCAAAAACATCAGCCTGCGCTTTGGCGGGGTGAAGGCGTTGACGGACATTTCCTTCAACGTCAAAGAGCATGAAATTCGCTCCATCATTGGCCCCAATGGCGCGGGTAAATCCTCCATGCTCAACTGCATCAACGGGGTGTATGCGCCCTCGGAAGGCTCGATTACTTTTCGCGGCCAGACCTTTGCCCATATGAACAGCCGTCAGGTGGCTGAAATGGGCGTGGCGCGTACCTTCCAGAACTTGGCGCTATTCAAGGGCATGAGCGTGATTGACAACATCATGACCGGGCGCAACCTGAAGATGAAAAGCAACATCTTGCAGCAAGCCTTCTACCTGGGCCCAGCCAAGCGTGAAGAGCTGGCACACCGTGAGTTTGTAGAGCACATCATCGACTTTCTGGAAATCCAGGCTTTCCGTAAAACCCCGGTGGGGCAACTGCCCTACGGCCTGCAAAAGCGCGTGGACTTGGGTCGCGCCCTGGCGATGGAGCCGCAGGTGCTGCTGCTCGACGAGCCGATGGCCGGGATGAACGTGGAAGAAAAGCAGGACATGTGCCGCTTCATCTTGGACGTGAACGACGAGTTTGGCACCACCATCGTGCTGATTGAGCACGATATGGGCGTGGTGATGGACATTTCCGACCGCGTGGTGGTGCTGGACTACGGCAAGAAGATTGGCGATGGCCCACCAGACGAGGTGCGCAACAACGAAGATGTGATTCGCGCCTATCTGGGCAACTCCGATTAAGCCTGGGCCTGCCCCAGCGAAGTACGCAAAAACAAAAGGAGCAAGAACATGGCCTTTTTTCTGGAAACCCTGTTTGGCGGCCTCATGGTAGGCACGCTGTACGCCTTGGTGGCAATCGGCTTTGTGCTGATTTTCAAAGCCTCGGGCGTGTTTAACTTTGCCCAAGGGGCAATGGTGCTGTTTTCCGCCCTGGTGATGGCGCGTTTTGCCGAGTGGATTCCCGCTTGGCTGGGCATGGAGCGCGGCATGCTGGGCAATTTGCTGGCCATCATCGTCACCCTGACCTTTATGGTGGCGGTGGCTTGGCTGATTGAGCGCCTGGCGCTGCGCCACCTGGTCAACCAGGAGCCGATTATTTTGCTGATGGCCACCCTGGGCATTGCCTATCTGCTCGATGGCTTTGGCCCCATGGTGTTTGGCTCTGAGGTGTACAGCATCGACATGGGGCTGCCCAAGGACCCGGCCTTCATCATGGAGTCCACCTTTGAAGGCGGCGTGATGATTAGCCTGGAAGACCTGATTGCCGCTGGCATTGCCGCCATCCTGGTGGCCTGCCTGAGCATCTTCTTCCAGAAAACCAAAACTGGCCGCGCCCTGCGCGCTGTGGCTGATGACCACCAGGCCGCGCAATCCATTGGCATTCCGCTGTCACGTATCTGGGTGATTGTGTGGTCGGTGGCTGGCGGTGTGGCGCTGGTGGTGGGCATCATCTGGGGCAGCAAGCTGGGCGTGCAGTATTCGCTGTCGCTGGTGGCCTTGAAAGCCCTGCCGGTGGTGATTTTGGGTGGCCTGACCTCGCTGCCCGGCGCGATTATTGGTGGCCTGATTATTGGCGTGGGCGAGAAGCTCTCCGAGGTGTACATCGGCCCCATGGTGGGCGGTGGCATCGAAACCTGGTTTGCCTACGGGCTGGCACTGTGCTTCTTGCTGGTGCGCCCCCAAGGTTTGTTCGGCGACAAGATTATTGACCGCGTTTAAGCGTGGCATTGCAGGAGAGAGAGCATGTTTTATCGTGAAAACGGTCAGTTCAAGACCAGCTACGCGGCTGACCAGCAGATTTTTACCGTCAGCCAAGACCGCTACGCCATTCTGGGCATTCTGGCTCTGGCCTTTCTGGTCGTGCCCTTCATTGCCAGTGATTACACCTTCCAGGCGATTTTGATTCCCTTCCTCATCATGAGCCTGGCGGCTTTGGGGCTGAACATTCTGGTGGGCTATTGCGGCCAGATTTCTCTGGGCACGGCGGCCTTTATGGCGGTGGGCGCTTATGCGGCCTACAATTTTCAGGTGCGCTTTGACGGTATGCCGCTTTTGGTGGCGCTGATTGGCGGTGGCCTGTGCGCCATGGTGGTGGGTGTGCTGTTTGGCCTGCCCAGCTTGCGCATTCGCGGCTTGTATCTGGCTGTGGCAACCCTGGCCGCCCAGTTCTTTGTGGACTGGATTGCCACCCGCGCTGCTTGGGTGACGAACAATTCTTCCTCCGGCTCGGTTAGCGTGCGTGCGCTGGAAATCATGGGCTGGAAGATTGACACCCCCGTAGAGAAGTACCTGCTGTGCCTGGGCATTCTGGCCATTCTGGCGCTGATGACTAAGAACTTGGTACGCAGCTCCGTAGGCCGCGAGTGGATGGCCATGCGCGATATGGACGTGGCCGCCAGCGTGATTGGTATTCGCCCGGTGTACGCCAAGCTCTCGGCCTTTGCTGTTAGCTCCTTTGTGGTGGGTATTGCGGGTGCGCTGTGGGGCTTTGTCCACCTGGGTTCCTGGGAGCCTGCGGCTTTCAGCCTGGATCGCTCGCTGCAACTGCTGTTCATGATCATCATTGGCGGCCTGGGTTCTATTGTGGGCAGCTTGTTTGGCGCGGCTTTCTTTGTGCTGCTGCCCATCTTCCTGACCCATGTGCCGCACTGGCTGGGCCTGCCCATCTCCACGGCTACAGCTACTTACCTGGAGCACATGATTTTTGGAGCGCTGATTGTGTTCTTCCTGATTGCCGAGCCACATGGCTTTGCCAAGCTGTGGAGCACCGCCCGCCAGAAGCTGCGCGTTTGGCCCTTCCCGCACTAAGCGTTGGTTTGCAACCTTCACTTTCACATAAGTTTTTTTAACCACAGTTTTTTAACCATGGTGTCGTAGAGCACTACCCGGGGGCGCTGCCCCCAAACCACCCCTAGTCTGCGCAGACTAAAAACCCTCGACAGGAGACTCTCCATGCAATTCAAAACCATTGCCCTAGCCGCCGCCTCCCTGGCCACTGGCATCACCACTATGCTGGCCGCCCCACTGGCTCAAGCTGAAGAGCAGTTTATGCCGCTCTTGGTGTACCGCACCGGCCAGTTTGCCCCTATGGGCATTCCATGGGCCGACGGCAAGCAAGACTATCTCAAGCTGGTAAACGCCAAAGGCGGCATCAACGGCGTAAAGATTACCTTTGAAGAATGCGAAACCGCCTACGACACCGGCAAGGGCGTGGAGTGCTACGAGCGTCTGAAAGGCCAGCCTGGTGGCACGGCCAGCTTTGATACCCAATCGACGGGCATTACCTTTGCCGTCAGCGATAAAGCGCCTGGCGATAAGGCCACCATCGTGACCACCGGCTATGGCCTGTCGCAGTCGGCAGATGGGCGCGTGTTTGAGTGGAACTTCCCCCTGCTGGGCAACTACTGGACAGCGGCAGACAGCATGATTCAGGACATCCTTAAAAAAGAAAACGGTAACTTAAAGGGAAAGAAAATTGCGCTGGTCAATCACGACTCGCCCTTTGGCAAAGAGCCTCTGCCCCTGCTGGAAAAACGTGCCGCCAAAGAAGGCTTTGAGCTGCTCAAGCTGCCCGTGACCCCTCCCGGTGTGGAGCAAAAATCCACCTGGCTGCAAGTACGACAGCAAAAGCCTGACT
>JAHAYB010000317.1 GCA_018384835.1 Comamonas sp. | reverse complement strand
CGCGTCTTCGTTCAAGGCGGGGGCTGCTCGGGCTTTCAATATGGTTTCACCTTTGACGAAGAAACCAGCGAAGACGACACCACCATGACCAAAAACGGCGTGTCCCTGCTGATTGATGCCATGAGCTACCAATACCTGGTTGGCGCAGAAATCGACTACAAAGAAGACCTGCAAGGCGCACAATTCGTCATCCGCAACCCCAACGCTGAAACCACCTGCGGTTGCGGCTCCAGCTTTGCTATCTGATGCCCTAAAGCCCTCGCCTTCACCACCCAAGAAAGCCTGCCATGAGCCTGCCCGCCTACCAAGAGCCTCTATTCAGCGCTGATGCCTACCTAGCCTGGGAGGCCGAACAGCCCGATAAGCACGAATACCTCAATGGCGAAGTCTTCGCCATGGCGGGCGCATCGGAAGCGCATGTCACCATTGCAGGCAATGTATTCATCGCTCTGCGCAGCCAACTACGCGGCAGCCCCTGCTCGGTGTTTATTTCAGACATGAAGCTGCGAGTGGATGCCGCCAACGCTTTTTTCTACCCCGATGTCTTCGTGACCTGCGCTGAGGCAGACCGGGCGCACACCCAGTTCAAAACCGCCCCCAGCCTGATTGTGGAAGTGCTCTCGCCCAGTACCAGCGCCTACGACCGGGGCGACAAGTTTGCCAGCTACCGCAACCTCCCCAGCTTGCAGGAATACCTGCTGATTGACACCGAGCACCGCCGCGCAGAGCTGTTTCGCCGTGACAAGCCCAGCACTGGCGACAAAGAGCAAGGGGAGCGCTGGTGGCTCTACCCTCTGGAAGGGGAGCAAACCATCCACCTGGCCAGTATTGACCTGGATATCCCCCTGGCAACGGTGTATGAGGATGTGCGCTGGCCAAACCTAAACTTAGACCCACAGCCGCAGTAGGTAGCTACACCAGCCCGTTGCGGATGGCGTACACGGTGAGTTCGGCGTTATTGCTCAGTTGCAGCTTCTCTAGCACGCGGGCGCGATAGACGCTGACGGTTTTGGGACTGAGCATCAGCTCTTGGGCAATGTCTGTCAGGCGCTTGCCGCTGGCAATTTTTTGCAGGGTTTGCATTTCGCGCTCAGACAGGGCGGCGTGGCCGCTCAGGGCTTCAGGTGCGGCCAGGCTATCGGCCAGCATCTGCGCCACGGCAGGGGTGAGGTATTTGCGCCCTGCATGAACGATGCGCACGGCCTCAATCAGCTCTATGGGGTCGCCCGATTTATTGGCATAGCCTTGTGCGCCGGCCTTAATGCTACGCAGGGCGTACTGGTCTTCGGGGTACATAGAGACCATGAGCACGCGGATATGTGGATGGCTTTCGCGCACGCTGGCTAGCACCTCTAGGCCATTGCGCCCAGGCATATCAATATCGAGCAACAGGACATGGCAGGCTGCGCTGCGCAGGAGTTCGCGCAGCTCGGTGTAGCTGCCTGCTTCGCCGGTGACGCGGATGTCAGTGGCCTCGGCCAAGGTATCGCGTATGCCACGGCGTAGGACGGCGTGGTCATCACACAAGACAACATGAATCACGGTTGGTGCTCCCTTCTCCCTGAAATATGGCTAACTGCTATTGCTATTGCTATTGCTATTGGTACTACTAGGCGCTGGCATTATGAGGTGCGGGCAATGGTAGCGAAACAATGATGCTGGTTCCGCGCCCGGCTTGGCTGCTTACGTCTAGCCAACCGCCTACGGTGCGTGCCCGCTCGGTCAGGCCGCGCAGGCCGAAGGCTTTGGGCTTGTCGCGGGCGCTGGGGTTGATGCCGCAGCCATTGTCGCGTACCTCTAGGGTGAGGTGGCCTTCTTGGTCAGACAGCTCGACATACACTTGGCTGGCCTGGGCGTATTTGCTGACGTTGGTCAGTGCCTCTTGCGCGGTGCGGTAGGCCACCACCTGCAAGGCCGCCGGTATCTCAATATGCGATTGGCTGCATACCAGTTGCACGGCGATGCCTGTGCGCTGGCTAAAACTTTCGGTTAGCCACTGCACAGCCGCAACCAGCCCTTGATCGAGCACGGGGGGGCGCAGGTTGAGCATGATGCGCTGGCTTGCGCCCAGGGCGTGTTGCAGCATTTCTAAAGCGGCCTGGGCGTGTTCGTGCAGCGCCGCAGATTTTTCAGGGCGGCGGGCGTTGCGGTAAATCCAGGCCAAATCAAACTTAACCGCAGTGAGTGCGCCGCCAATATCGTCGTGGATTTCACGGGCGATGGCGGCGCGTTCTTGCTCAATGCTTTGTTGTAGGTGCTCTGTCAGGGCGGCCAGTTGCTGCTGCGATTGCTGAAGCTCGTGCAACGCTTGCTCTTTGCTGCGGCGTGCTTCGGCCACTTCCAGGGCGCGGGTCAGAACGTGGGGCAGGCGTGCCATATCGTCTTTGAGCAGGTAATCCGCAATGCCTTGGCGCATGGCCTCTACGGCGGCGGCCTCGCCAATTGCGCCTGAAAGCAGCACAAAAGGCGGTGGCTTGGCCAGTTGCTGCACCACCTGCCAAGCCTGCATGGCGGTAAAGCCGGGTAGGTAATAGTCTGCGACGATGATGTCGTAGTGGCGCTGCTGGAGCCACTGTTCAAAAATTTGCAAACTATCGGTCGCTTCAATGCGGCAATTCCACTGTGCATGGTGTAGGCAGTGGCCGACGATGCGCTGATCGGCAATGCTGTCTTCCAAGTGCAAGAGTGATAATGTGCGAGTACCGGTTGTAGGCTGCTGTGGGGGCGCTATGATTGACGGCATTTTTGAAATAATTACTGGATGGCGCTGCTTGCTGCGACTGAGAGTGATGAGTGTGGGCAGGGCAGGTCAACGCAAACTGTAAAAAGGCACAAGTAGGCTTGTGCAGTTTGCCACTGCCCTAGGCTAAATATTTTGGAGAAGTCATGCAAGAAACGCAAACGCCGCCTACTGAGCCTGTGGTGCAGGTGCCAGTCATGGTTGCTGCTGAATTGCAAGACTCCCTATTGGTGGTAATGCGTGATTTGCAGCGTTTGATTGGGCTGCTCGATCATGCTACCTCTAATTTAATGGAGCGCTTTGCAGAGGCTACGGGACTGCTGTCGGACGAGGCCATCACCGGTAGCAATGCTGCCGAGCTGGAGGCCGCCCGTGCTGCTTTGCGCAGCGCCGTTACCGAGCTGCAATTTCATGACATGGCTACGCAACTGATTTGGCACACAACCCGGGTATTGGAGGGCTGTGCTTTTCGTTTGTCTGCTGAAACGATGGAGCGTGAGGAGGATGAGCTGGAGCCCTTGGATGTGCCGCCCATGCTGCCTGAGCGCCCTAACCCTGTGACCCAAGGTGAGATGGATGTTGGTTCAATTGAATTGTTTTGAAAACCAAATAAGCTGTTATAGCCAATTCCAAGCTATTGACCCCTTATCTCTATTATTTTTTACCATACACCCTGCTGGAGTTTGTTAAATGCACGTAATCCTCACTGTTGATGACTCGCCATCGATGCGAAAGATGGTGACCTTTACCCTCACTGGTGCTGGTTATAAAGTGGTAGAGGCCGTAGATGGCTTAGATGCTTTAGAGAAGGCCAAGCAAGAAACCTTCGCCTTGATACTGGCAGACCAAAATATGCCACGCCTTGATGGTATTGGTTTGACAAAGAAGCTGCGTGAAGACCCGCGCTTCGAGAAAACCCCTATCTTGATATTGACCACAGAATCTAGCGATCAAATGAAGCAAGCGGGGCGTGCTGCTGGTGCGACGGGGTGGCTCGTCAAGCCATTTGACCCTAACCGCTTAATTGAAGTGATTCAAAAAGTCATTGTTAGTTGAGTTAAAAATGCACGCTTAGGTGCAAGTATTGAAATACTAAAACAAATGAGGAGTTTGCATGTCGGATACAAACCAAGACGGCGCTGGTAGTGATTTTGACCTCACCCAGTTTTATCAAGTATTTTTTGAAGAGGCGGCAGAAAATCTTGATCAAATGGAGCAGATGCTACTGAATTTAGATTTGTCGGAAGCCAATGATGAAGAATTAAACGGCATTTTCCGCTGTGCCCACTCTATTAAAGGAGGTTCTGCCACTTTTGGCTTTACCGATGTGGCAGAGCTGACGCATAAAATGGAATCGCTCCTTGACCGCTTGCGTCGCCATGAAATTACACCCATTCCGGAAATGGTGGACGTATTGCTCGAATCTGCTGATGCGGTGCGTAGCTTATTGGCTCGCCATCAAGCCGGTGGTGAGGGGGAGGCCATGCCCACAGCCGACTTGGTGGCGCAGATTGCCTACCTTGCTTCCGGGGAGGCATCAAGCGGTAATGCGACACCAGCCCCAACAGCGGCTGAGGTAGTACCTGCTGTAGCCGCTACGCCGGTGGTTGCTCCAGTCGCAGCACCCATCGCTGGTGCGGGGCAAGACCGTACGTTACACCTGCTGATAGGCCCCTTAGAGCACCCTGATTCAGTAGAAGCGATTAAAGATTTATTTAATGATATTCCTGGTTTAGGCACAATTGAAGATTTGGCAGATGACAAGCCAGATTACCGTTCTTTTAATGTCACTACCCAATCTACGAATGAGGATTTGCTAGATTTGATGGTGTTTCACGTCAGTAAAGAGCAGGTACAAATTACTGATAAAACACCAGCCTCTGGAGTGCAGCCTGTTGGCAGCTCGCAGTCGGCAGGAGCAGAGGGAAGTGGTGATTTTGGTATTTTTGATGGTTCACCAGGCTCTCCTTCTCCGGCACCAGCTCCTACATCTACTGTAGCAAAGCCTGCTGCATCTGCAAATAAAACAACCACGCGCCCTAATATGGCGCAGATGGAATCTACCAGTATTCGCGTAGATGTAAAGAAAGTTGACCAACTGATCAACTTGGCTGGTGAGCTGGTTATTATTCAGGCAATGCTAGCACAAAATAGCCAAACATTGGATGCAACAGCTAACCAGCAATTGTTATCAGGCTTGGCTGACTTGGATAGAAATACCCGTGACTTGCAAGAAGCAGTGATGTCTATCCGCATGATTCCTATGTCCACTGTATTTAGTCGATTCCCTCGAATGCTAAGGGATTTGGCGAATAAAATGGGTAAGAAAATCAATTTTGTGACCCAAGGTGAGGCCACTGAATTAGATAAAGGGTTGGTAGAGAAAATTACAGACCCATTAACACACTTAGTTCGAAATAGCTTGGACCATGGCATTGAAATGCCTGAGGATCGAATTAGGTTGGGTAAAAATGAGTTAGGCACTCTAACCCTGGCAGCTTCTCACCAAGGCGGGTCAATCGTCATTGAAGTACGCGATGATGGCAAAGGCATGAATCGTGAAAAATTGCTGGCTAAAGCCCGTGACCGGGGTATGGATGTCTCGGACAACATGCCTGACAGTGAAGTGTGGATGCTGATTTTTGCACCAGGTTTTTCCACTGCTGCCCAAGTGACGGATGTTTCTGGACGCGGTGTCGGTATGGACGTGGTTCGTAAGAATATTGCAGCCTTGAATGGATCCGTGGAAATTGACTCCGTTGAGGGGGTCGGTATGCGTGTATCCATTCGCTTACCTCTGACCTTGGCTATTATGGATGGAATGTCTGTTGGCGTAGGAGATGAGGTTTATATTTTACCCTTGTCATCCGTGGTGGAATCTTTCCAAGTGAAACCAGAAGATGTCAGCACTGTAACGCAGGGCTCTCAACTGGTTAAAGTACGTGATGAGTATATGCTTGTGATTGAGCTAGAGAAAATATTCGGTGTTCCAAGACCTGAAGGACGACCATCAAGCGATATTATGGTTGTTGTCGAGGCAGATGGTAGCCGAGTAACGTTATTGGTGGACGAGTTGTTAGGACAGCACCAGGTAGTGGTTAAAAACCTTGAGAGCAACTATCGAAAAGTGCCAAATGTTTCTGGAGCTACTATTTTGGGTGATGGTACTGTAGCTTTGATTTTAGATATAGGCAGCCTAGTACGTCGTGTACGTTGATATATTGGTAATAATTTTACCAAATATAAAATAGTAAGCTGGTAGTATATCTTTAGTAAATCGTATTCAGAAGTGAAGGAGTATTTGTATGAGCAAAGGTAATGGTGAAAAAGGGAAGAAAAGTATTAATGAATATTTAACTTTTCGCCTTGGAGAAGAGGAGTATGGTATTGACATACTAAAAGTTCAAGAAATTAGAGGATATGAGCAACCAACTCGTATTGCAAATGCTCCGGTGTTTATTAAGGGGGTGGTTAATCTACGAGGCACAATTGTACCTATTGTAGATATGCGTTTGAAATTTAAGTGCTCAGTTGCAGAATATAATAGCTTTACAGTAGTAATTATTTTAAATCTACATAGCCGTGTGGTTGGTATTGTCGTTGACTCAGTAAGTGATGTGATGGAGCTTGCAAATAATGCAATACGACCAGCTCCAGATATTGAAAGTGCAGTAGATAATTCATGTATTTTAGGGTTGGGGTCAGTTAATGAACGTATGTTGATATTGTTAGATATTGAAAAACTGATGACAGGTATTGATATGGGGCTTATTGCGCCCGCTGAATAGGTAAAAGATAATTTAGAGCCATCGCTATCATAAAATACCATGATTATTAAGTATTTTTAATTGTTTGGTATATGGAAGTGAAAATACTATTTATAGTGAGAAGTGATATTTATGTATAAAGCAGATGGTCAGAGAATTCAACAAGTGCAACGTGGAAGCTTGGGGGGAGGGGCTTCTTCACAGGAGCGAGAGTTTACTTGGTCATCAGAAGACTTCTCTCGGGTGCAGCGACTGATATATCAACGTGCAGGAATTAGCTTGCATGATGGTAAGCATGCAATGGTATATAGCCGATTATCTCGTAGATTAAGAGAAGCTGGGTATTTAAGTTTTGATTCTTATCTGGATTGGCTAGAAAAAAGTGATAATGAAGATGAGTGGCAAGAATTTATTAATGCCCTAACTACTAATTTAACAGCTTTTTTTAGAGAAAATCATCATTTTGAAACTTTGGCAGAGATGCTGAAAAGTAAACCTTCCTCAACCGCATGGAATGTATGGTGCAGTGCTGCATCAACAGGGGAGGAACCCTATTCAATAGTAATGACAGCACTAGAAACTCTGGGGAATCAAGCAAATTTCAAGCTAATAGCTAGTGATATAGATTCTAAAGTGTTAGAAACAGGTGCTACTGGTGTATATCGTATTGATGGTGTGAAAAATATGCATAATGAACGCCTGCGTAAATTCTTTTTGCGTGGTAAAGGGCGTAATGCTGGTATGGTAAGAGTAAAGCCAGAATTACAAAAAATGATTGATTTTATGCAAATTAATTTAATTGATGATAATTGGCCTTTTAAAGAGTCTTTTGATGTTGTTTTTTGCCGAAATGTTATGATTTATTTTGATGCGCAAACACAGCGAAAAGTTTTAGAAAAAATACACCGTGTTATGAAGCCTGGCAGTACTTTATTTGTGGGGCATGCTGAAAATTTTAGTGATTCTAGAGATTTGTTTTTACTGAAAGGTAAAACTGTTTATGAAAGATTGTAGAGAATTGAAAATATATATT